>NZ_JBSGJD010000023.1:0-57114 GCF_053605405.1 Amycolatopsis sp. NPDC003861 | reverse complement strand
CCCGCTGCCAATCGGCGACGGGGGCAGGGCGTTTCTGTGCGTCCTACAGGGTGATGTTGTGCTCACGGGCGTAGCCCGTGACGAACTCGGCGATCTCGTCGTGCGTGAACCGCAGCTCCCCGGCGCCGGGGCGCTTGGAGTCGCGCAGCAGCACCACGCCTTCGCCGGCCGGGGCCGTCTCCACGCAGCCGTCCCCCTCGGGGTTGTTGGTGCCGCAGTAGGTCGTCCAGCTGGCCTGGTCGATCTTCAGCTCGTACAGGTCCTGCATGTCATCTCCTTCGGTGCAGCGGATACAACTACTTTCTTTGCGCCCGCGTGCGCTCGTGACGCACACGGAACCCTTCGCCGCCGGTCAGTCGCTCGCCTTGGCGCCGTTGCTGTCATCGGCGGGGTGGCCTCCCTTAATGCTTCAACGTGTGTTCACAGCTTGCTTTCGTCGATTTCGGCGAGAACGGGGCAATGGTCGGTGCACTGGTCGACGACTTCCGGATCGACGCGGCGGAACCCGGCCAGGGCTGCCTCGGGGAAGTCGTAGCTCACGTAGATCCGGTCAATCCGGCGCGGCTGATTGGAGTCCGTATTGTGGTGCCCGGTGGTGGCCTGCCAGGGTTTCCGGAGTACGCGTGCGCAGTCACGGAACCGGCCGTGGCGCTCAAGCCGAATAGCGGCATCCCGGTCGACGTTTCCGTCCCGGTCGTAATGGTACGAGTGCGACTGGTCCCACTCCTTGCCCTCGTAGGGGTCCGGATCGTAGGCCACATCGGCTCCGATCCCCTGCCAATCACCGCCGACGATGCCAGGAATGCCGTCGCCACGGTTGAACGCTCGCATTACCACCCCGGCGTCTTTCCAGCCGCCGGACATGCCAGGGTCGCAATGGCTGAGATGCGCCGACCCGATGCGCACCCTCTTGCCTCCAACGTTGAATACGGCGGCCACCAAACCGTGAGAGTTGCCGTAGATGTGGCTGTCGTACCGCATCAGACTGTTCGGGACGACGTCGATCCCCGGTCGCCACAACAGTCCAGTGTGGTGCCGGGTGAGGCTTATTGCCGTAGCGGCAACGAAGTCCGTGTCGCACACCATCCCGAGCGCGGTCGCCAAACTGACAAGTGCTCGCGATGCCTCGTTGCGCCTGGTCGCTGGGCCGTCGACGTTCTTGTCTCGGTCGGACGAGACCAGCTCCTGAACCGCGAGAACGTCCGGCTTCTGGTTGCGCAGCAGAGTGGTCAACTCTCCATACCGAGCAGCTTCGCGAGGGTTCTTGCCGTCGAAGTTCATAAGGTTGGCGGTGGCGAAGGTGAAAATGGCGATGTCTCCCTGCTGTGTATTTGCCGGGCTCCGTCGTTCCTGTCACAGGATGCCCGCGACGAGCTGGCCCCCTGCCTGCCAACCAGCCCATGCCGCCGCGCCGACGAAGACGAGAAAGCCGAACAAGACCCAAAAGTGGCCGAATCCGCGTGGTTCCGGCGCAGTCAACGGTTGGACGCCTTCCGTCGTGGCGCCCCGATGCGCTTCATCCAGTCCATTGCAGTGTTGCTGGTAACGCCGACCTTGGCGCCTGCCCGGATGAGGTTCAGGCCGCGTGCATACCACTCGATGACCTCCCATGCTGCTCGCGGGCTCGGATGCTTGGGCGGAAGGAATAAGCCGCAGCTTTTCAGGGGAGGTGTGCTCATCGTCCAGTCTGCGTCTTCCGGCAGTCCGTAGTCCTGCTGGCAGGCGGTGATCACGTTACCGATTGTCGGCGTGTCAAACATTGACGATCGCTTCCTGGAGAGAAACGGGCGTTCAATAGGTATGGCGATGCTCGCGGGCAATCATCTGCCGGAGTTTTCCAGCGCTTCTGCTCGTTCGATGAGGTGTTCTTCAAGCTTTCTCAGATCACCCGCGAGAGCCCGAATTACTGGGGCATAGGACTCTGCCGCGACCAGGAGGTCGATCGAGAGGTGTTTCAGGCGCTTCCTTATGCCGTCCACTTCGGTCAGTAGCTCCTGGTCTTGCATTCGGTTCCGTTTCTTGTGTCGACTCCGCCAACTTGAACCAAGGGGAATCCGGGTTGGCTGCGTCGGCTTGTTGTGGTGGCACCGGCTGTGGCACGCGTTTTGGCAGCGGAGAGAGCGCCGCTGGGTGAACGGGGGGCGCGGGAGTCACTCGCGGCGTCGGTGACGGCCAACACTGGGGATCTGAGCAGAATTCTGCTCCTTCCGGCGCAGGCCCGAGCACACAGAGGGTGCCGCAGGCAGAGAACGCGTAGGTCTGTTTGCGGGTTCGCAACCACCGGATTCGATAGGGGACCATCCGATGGAGTACGTCCGCATGGAGTACGCCCGGCCAAGCATGATCCGTGCCATAGCCGCCTCTGCCGTTCACCAGCTCAGGGATGGCAACCGCGGGCTGCGGCCGGGCCACAGTTTCGGTTTGGCCACCACCGGGATGAGATCGCTGGGTGCCACCAGAGCCCGGGTCGGTGCGCCCGGCTCGCCGTCGTCCGGCAGGTCCAGCAACGCTGTGATGACGTCGGCGACCGTGCCACTCTCGTACCAGAGCGGGTCGGCGACGTTCTTTTCGTCGTAGTAGTCGACGGCCCTCCAGCGAGCAGCCATTGCGCTCGTCATGTGGGTGACCTGAATTTCCTCAACCACGCTCAGTCGCTGACGCAGGAGGAGCATGATCTCGGAATTCGGCGGCGACACGTCCTTGAACTTGCTACTGACTGCCAGCGCCAACGCTTCGACGTGCGGGCGTTCCTCGTTGGTCATCGGTCCCATGCTCAGCTCCACTCGTTTCGTGCACAGCGGTCCCGGAGGGGAAACAAGTCCGCGGCCCCGGGACCGCTGCCGTCCAGGCCCCGGTCGTCTACTGGCGAGTTTCGGTCTGCGCCGCAAGCCAGGAGCAAGCCGTCGCGGCAAGCTTTTCCGCGAGGACATTGGGGGCGTTCCACCAGTTGCCTTCAGGCGCCTTCACGACGGCAATCACCGGCCGGCGGCCCGTCTGCATCGGAACCTGTGGCCACGGGTCGCTGAAGACCAGCACTCGTTTGTCCGCGTTCGCGACACGACCGCGTTGCACAGCGATCCACTCCTCGCCGAGCGTCCATGTGAAGGTGTAGCCGGAGATGAAGGCGGCTGTACGGACGCGGCTGCGGTATGGGTGCGTCAGGCCCGGCGGCAGCTCTTCGTCGCTGACCCCGCGCACGACTCCGGCGCGGTCCGATGTCCCCTGAGCGGTTTCCATGATCCGAGCTTCATCCGTGACCGGCCGAGGAACAACATCCCGGGCTTATGGCCCTCTACCTGCGGTTACAAGTACGACTTGTAGCTCCTGCACGAGGCGTGGTTGCGCGGCTACACTCCCGCTACGTCTTATTGGGGAGTCGACGTGATGATGGTGCTACGCCACTGCCAGCGCTGCGAGGGCGCCACGGAGCCCGGGTCGGGCTCCGTGGTGTGCCGGGCTTGCCAACGTGAGATCGAAGCTCTGGGCGTGCCCGAGCACGCCGAGGACTTCTGGCAGCACCCTGCCCTGCGCGCGGCGTTGGAAAGCCAGCACTTCGGGCAGGTCCTGCGCGCGTACCGCCTGGCGCACGTCCCGCAGGTCTCCCAGATCAAGATCAGCCACTGGCTGGAGATGACGCAGGCGAACGTCAGCCTGCTGGAGCGCAAGGTCACATCCCCGCCGTCGGATCTGCGCAAGCTGCGGCGATGGGCCGCCACAATTCGTATGCCGGTCGACTTGTGGTGGTTCGCGCCCAGCCACTTGCCGGATTATTCGGACACTTCGTCAGATGCAGCTAACCTCGATGATGTGCACCGCCGTGACATGCTGAAGCTCACCGGGGCCGCGATCGTGACGACCTCCGGCCTCCTCAACGATCCCCCGTGGAAGCGTCTCTCCGACACAATGGCCGGTGAACGCCGTGCCGACTCGTCCACGGTCGCGATGGCCGAGCAGAAGACGCGGGAGTTCTTCCGCTCCGAGGAAACCCAACCTGCACGAGCGCTCGCCGCAGAACTGCGGAGCCACCATCAGGGGCTGCGCAGAATGATCGACACGACGACCGACGACTCGCTTCGACGGCGGCTGATCTCTGCTGCTGGTGAGACCGCCGCGCTCGCCGGATGGACGTTATTCGATCTTGCACGCCCCGACCAGGCCGTTAAGGTCTACGAGAACGCACTCCGCACGGCTCGGGAGGCAGGCGATCAGCCGCTCGTGGCCTGCATCCTGGGTTACTGGAGCTACCTACTCAGCAGCTCGGGCGACGCGCGAGGGGCGGTCCGGATGCTGGCTGACGCCAGCCAGCAGGTCCGCGGATCGGACGCGGCGACGCAGGCATGGATCTTGGCCAAGCTCGCCGAGGAGGAGGCGGCCGTCGGGAACGCACCGTCCGCACTGCGGTCGCTTGACCAAGCCGTCGTGGTCTTCGACTACGCCTCCATGGGGGGCGCTCGGCCGTGGACGTCATTCTTCACGGCGAACCGGCTGGGGAGCCTGGCCGTGTCGACTTACGGCCGGCTTCACCACCGCGAGACCGACCAGCTGGCCGCCACGCTGCTCGACTCGCTCGCGCCGACCGAGAACAAGGTGCGCGCGTTAGTGCTAGCCGACCTCGCTACGTCGGCCGCACGAGGTGGTGACTACGACCGCGTGGATGCCCTGACCTCCGAGGCGGCGCCGCTGGCTACGCGAACCGAAGCGACCCTCGCGATCGACCGGCTATGGGAGGTCGTCGAGCTGCTGCCGACGCGAGGCGGGTCTGCCGGCCAGACGCGGCAGCAGCTGACCGAACGACTCGTCGCTGGGTCGGCAAGCTAGCTCCGCGTCTCCTCGACCAGCCAGTTCAGGTACTCGACGCTGCCGCCTTCGATCGGCGTCGCGACGACCTCGGGCAGGTCGTACGAGTGCAGTGCCTTGATCTTCTCGGTCAAGGCCGCGACGCGGTCCGCGGTCGTTTTGATCTCCACGCGCCACTCCTGGTCGGTCTGAACCGCACCCTCCCAGCGGTACACGCTGGTGATCGGTCCGACAATCTGCGCGCAAGCACCGAGCTTCGCATCGATCGTCTTCGCCGCCAGGTCGCGGGCCTTCTCCTCGGAATCGACAGTTGACGTCACGATCACGTGTTCAGACGACATGGCGCCAGGCTACCGACTTCGCATGCGACACCCCATCTGGCCTCCTACCCCGTAACACCTCCGTGGTGCGACAGGACGGTTTGCACATCAACACTCGTCCGATACCACTCGTTTGCAGCAAGAGCACTACGACAAACGGGTGAACGATGATCCAATCGGTGGTCCTGTTCGCCCGGATCTGTTGCGAAAGCCTTATCACGCGTGCACTGTCGTGCCAGTAGATGACACATTTTCGCAAGGGGAGGCGAAGCTGGGGATGACTGCCAGCTACTTGAAGGGGCTCGATCGCGACGTTTTGGACTACCTGAAGGGTGCGCCGCCCGAGTTCCTGAAATGTCGTGCAAGGGGACACGACTGGGACCCCCTGCATGACGGGTACATCGTGCAAGAGGAGGGCGTGCACGTCGGCTGCCTGACCGAGCGTTTGCAGTGTTCACGATGCCTCTCGCGTGGAGTGGACACCTTCGACCGGGCTACGTTGGAACGGGTTGCCCTGCGCGAGTACGACTACGCGGACGGATATCTCCAGCCTGGACTCGAAATTCCTCGGACGGTTGTCCGCCGGTTCCTCGCTCAGCAGGCATTGGACGCCGGTAAGACGCGAGGGCCAGTGCGAAAAATCGCAACCCGCAGGAGCGGCAAGTCGCCAGCCGCGCTGGTCGCGTAGGGGGAAGCTCGATGGCAGAAATCACGCAAACCCTCGTTGTGGACGACTTCGACGGTGAGCAGCCCGCAGACGAGACGATCTTGTGGGTCTTCGAGGACGAAGCGCTTCGCAGCGACCTGACCAGCGAGAACGCGGCAGCCTTCCGCGAGGCCATTCAGCCGTTTCTCGCCGTCGCTCGGTCGCTGGGCAAGCAGAAGGTGGTGGGCCGCAGGCGGGCGAAGCGCGCGGCACGCGCGGTCTCGGCAGCTGCCTCCGTGCGGACCCGAACGCCGAACGCTGAGTCGTTCAATCCGCACTGGTACCGGAGCATCCGCAACGGTCCGAGCAAGATCGAGGCCGCGAAGAAGCGCTATCGCGACATGGCGCGCGAGTGGGGCGAAGCGAACGGGTTCGAGCTGGGCTTTCGGGTGTCGCAGGAGGTGTTCGACGCCTATGAGCAGCACCGGATCGCCCAGGGCTTGCCGGTAGGCCCGGCCGCCGTGGGGTTGGAATGACGATCTATGGCTACGCGAAAGTTCCGCCGAAGACCCCGGCTGGAGTGCTGGAGGAGCTGGGGTGGTGGCTGCGTTGGTACGGGTGTACGCACGTAATCACCGACGTGGGCCAGGGGAAGAGACTCTCGCCAGGATGGCGGGCTCTGCTGGAGCGCGTGCAGGACGGTGACACCGTCATGCTGCTCGTGCTGTCCGTCAAGGCTGCTCGCGACGTGCTCGACAGCCTGATCGGCAAGGGGGTGACGGTGCACTTCCTGCCCTCGCCGCTGGTCAGCGCCAGCTGAAACGACGAAAGGACCCCCGCCTCTCCGCGAGGAGAGACGGGGGCCTTTTCGTCGGATCGGCTGGCCGGCTGGCTTCCGGTTCCCCGTGATTCGAGGAGCTACGACTCGGTAGGTGGCGGAGCCACCGCCGAGACGAGCGGGAGGCCGGTGTCGTCGCGCGGGTCAGCCACGGGCGTCACCTGCGGTTCGGCCCGGCCGAGCACGTGCAGCTGCGCGACGAACGAAGTCACCAGCGTGATCAGCGTGGCGAGCGCGGCCACGATGTTGTCGAGCAGCGTCGCCTGCTCGCTGTTGAGCAGGCCGAACGAGACGGCCGCCGCGATGAGCGTGCCGAGGAGCGTCTTCCACGCCCCGCCACGGATCGCCTCGAGAATCGGTCGTGGCCGGGTGTTGGGGTTGGTCATCAGCGGAACCCCAGCTTCGCCCAGGTCTGCGCGCCCACGATCCCGTCGACCGCGAGGCCGGATCGGCGCTGGAACTCCTTCACCACGGCCGTGGTCTTAGGTCCGAACGCGCCGTCGACGGCGAGCTTCGAGTACGCGGGGTACGCCCGGTTGAGAAACGCTTGGAGGTCACGCACGGCCTGCCCGGTGGAGCCTTCCTTCAGCGTCGGCCGGCCAGACGTCGGCGGAGCCGGGGTTGCTCCCCCACCGCCCACGATGCCCCACGAGCCGCGGTCGTCGTAGTGGGTGAGCGAGAAGGACACGTGAATGTGCTTGGTGTGCGGGTTCGAGCCGGTGTAGGCGTGCCAGCCGGAGAAGTCGTTGTTGGTGATCCGCCGGTTGTAGATGACGTACCCACCGCCTGTGAGTCGGCGGTCGCCGCCTTGGCCGCGCTGGCGCAGGTACTCGGCGAGCCAGGCCGCGTCGATGCCGTCCACGTCGGTGTCGAGCGCGCGGACGACCCCGGTGCCGGTGGCGTCCTTGACCCAGGGGTTGTGGTCGCTGACGCGGGTGGCGTGGGCGGCGTCGCCGATCGTGCCGTCGCTGGTCTTGTCCCGGTTCGGCCATCGGGTGTTGATCTCGGTGCGCAGGTCCATCAGCGCAAGAGCCAGACGCCATGCCAATCAGGCGTCACCGTCCTTGTCGGCCGGACGCCCGGTGTCGGCGGGCGCGTCGGCTTCGTCGCCGACGAAGTGGGCGATGGTCTCGTGGGACTCCTCGGCGGCGGTGGCGGCCGTCGGCTCGTCGGTGGGCGATCCTGGTTCGGTCATCCGTTCCTCTCCTTCATTTGCACAGGTCACGCGGGGGTGGCGGGTAGGGGTGCTGCTGCCGCTCGGTCTCCGACTTCGCGCGCTTGGCGAGGTAGTCCCCGATGGCGGCGCGGACCTTGTCCGGCGGGACTGGCGAGTCGGCGAGGTAGCCGCTCAGCGTCTTCATCAGCTCGTCGAGCGCGTTCTGCGCGTCGGCTGCCGCGCTGGAGCGGGCGTCGAGGGCGTCGGCGAACCCGTTGCTGTACGCGGACTGGCACTCGGTGATCCGGCGCGTGGTGTTGCTGGTGACGATGCCCTGCACCACGGTGATGACGCCGAGCAGGACCACGACGACGCCGAGGACGAACTGCCCGGTCGGGACGCGCCGGCGGGGCGTGGCTGGCTGTGGCTCGGGCACGGTGTCCTCCGTGGTGATGGCGGTGGCGACTCGGTGGACGTCGCGGGCGGCGCGGCCGACGAGGTAGCCGACGACGAACCCGAGTACCGCCCACCCGGCCGATTCCGTGGCGTAGGTCCACAGCTCACTCATCGGGGCTGTCCTCTTCGTCGGGCTTGGCTTCCTCGGCGTCTCCGGCGATCAGCTCGGCCAGCCGTCGGCGGGCCTTCTTGACCTTGGCCGTGCTGCGATGACCCAGGGCGTAGACGGCTCCGACGACGACCGCGAAGATGGCGTTGATGGTGGGGTCGTGCCGTTCGGGCGAGACGAAGCCGACGACGACGTTGCCCGCCCAGGCGATGGTGATCAGGATCGTCAGCGCGGTGACCAGCGGCCGGGGTAGCACGTCAGCGTCCCCCCGCCGTCACTGGGAACCCACGTACTGGAGCGTGATCTCGGTCGGGACACCGAACAGCGACGCCTTCAGCGTCGCGGTCGCGGCGCACCAGTTCGACCAGTAGATCTTGTCACCGACGTCGAGATAAACCCGTGAGCGCAGCGCATCGAGCACGGCCCCGTCAGAACCCTGCTGGGGGATCTGTCCGCTGTCGGTCGCCAGGGAGTTGCCGACGCTGCTGGCGTTGTTGGCCGTGACCTTCGCCCCGGCGACCGCGTTCGCTCCGGTGGTGGCGCTGTGGAAGTGGACGCGGTAGTACCCGGCTCGGGCCACGAGAATGTAGGACGGGTTGCCCGTCGCGCCGCCGACGAACTGGGACAGCGGGTCGTAGGTGGCGCCCCAGCCGGTCTGGGCGAACGTGTCGGCTCCGGCGGGCAGGCTCGCGTCGCCGAGAAGCCGCACGACGCAGGCCGAGGGCGCCGGCTTCGCGCGGCTCAGCTCGTCGATCCGGTTCTCCAGCGCGCGGATCTGGTCGGCCAGCGTGCCGCTGCCGGGTGGCTGCGGCATTACAGCGCCGCCGGAGTCGGCTGGAGGTCGAGCTGCACCGAGGCTTCGTCCTTACTGCTGTAGGCGAGGATTCGCCGTCGGTACTGGCCGTCGGGAATCCAGGGGTGACCGCTCACGCCGAAGATCGGGGCGTCTCCCAGGCTCCAGCCGCCGAGCGCGGGCGAGACCTCGATGCCCGCGCCGGTCGCTCCGTCGATCCGGATAGAGCACTTCCACGTCTCGGTCGGTGTCCGGAACGCCGCGAGGTCCGCGGCGGCGTAGCCCTGCAGGGTGTTGCGCTCGGTGACCGACGTGTGGTCTCCGTCGACGTAGTCGGTCGGCGGGAACCCGAGACCGATCAGGGTCGGGTCCTCGGCGTAGCCGGTGAGCAGGCTGCGCTCGGTGCCGGAGCCCTTCACCCACACGCGCGTGGCGGGTGAGGCCGAGCCGTTGACGTCCACGTCGATGGCCGAGAGCGCGCCGGTGTAGTCCCAGACGGCCGTCGACTGCTGGTCGCCCAGCAGCGGGTTGCCGATCAGCAACTGCCAGCGCAGCTTGTTCTCGCCCGGCACGAGGTAGGGCCAGAAGTCCAGCTCCGGGCCGCCGATCACGCCGGAGAGATCTTGCAGGCGCCCCCAGACCGTCGCCAGGTCGTAGCCGTAGTAGGTCCTGGTGTTCGTGCCGCTCTCCGGGGCGGGCAGGTCGATCGGCAGGTTGTAGCCGGTCTGCGCGAGGTTGGTGGCCACGATCTCCCGCGCGATCCCCCGGAGGCTGCGGTTGGAGATCGTCACGTCTTCGCTGGGGTTCGCGATGGACGTGTACGTCCCGGAGCTGCGCAGCACCCGCCGGTCGAACAGGCCGGCCAGCCCGGTGCCCGACACCGACAGCGCCCGGGAACCCTCATCGTAGGAGTAGCTGAACGTCGGCCCGGCCTGCGCGACCACCGAGCCGCACAGGATGACCCAAGTGAACCGCCCGGCGTCGGTCAGCGCGTGGAAGTCCAGGCTCGCGTTCGCCGCGTCGTCCGGCACGACGGTGACCGTCCACTGGCCCCGGTCGGTGAGCTTGCGCGAGAACGACGGCAAGTCGCGCGGCGTCACGTCGGCGAGCAGCGTGCCGGTTGTCGTCTCCGCGACCATCACCCGCCACTCAGGACTCATCAGACCGGCGGCGGCTGCACGGTCGAGGGGTACACCAGCGCGCTGAGCACGTTCTGGTTCACGTCGTCACCCCGGAACCCGAAACCGGAATACTGGCTGGCGCTGTCGCGCATACCCGCGCTCAGCACGATCGTCTGCGGGCCGGTCAGCGGGCCGTAGTGCATCGGCGCGACGTTGGGGACGAACACCTTGTCGCCGTTCGTGCCGTAGGAGGAGAACCGCGTCCAGTTGATGTCGGTGCCGTTGAGCGAGCCCATATTGATGCGCAGGTCCGCCGCGGAGTTCGCCGACAGGGTCAGTAAGGCGCGGCCGGTCGGGTAGACGAAGTACGGCACGCCCGGGTCGGCGATGTTGACCCGGCAGATCTCCCGGGCCGCGCCGAAACCGGACGTGAAGATGTAGTCGCCCCGCGGCGCGGCGGCGTAGTAGCGAATGCAGTTGTAGACCCCGCGCCAGCCGGAGTTCGAGGCGTCGGAGCCGCCGCCGTACCACACCTGGTGCTGGAAGCCGGGGGCCTGCACCCAGCGCTGATCGCCGGGATAGGCACCTGGCTCCAGGAACGCGGGCGAGGTCGTGCGGGCGTCCTCGCCGTAGAGCGCGCGCAGGCCGCCGCGCGCGGTCAGCCCGGGGCCGCGCAGGTCCCGGATGTCGGCCGCGGTGAGCGCGGTCGCGCCCTTGGCGACGGTGACGGCCGCGAGCGGCGTCCACCCGGCTGCGGGCGTCGGGACCGGGATGCTCGGCGTGCCCGTCGCCGGGTCGCCCTGCCAGACCTCGACGACGAACTTCCGCACACCCGACGCCGAGGCGATGGCCGGGTTGAGGTCGTCGTACACCCGCGCGATCACCAGATCCACACGGTTGGTGGTCGAGCTGGACGCCGCCAGGTTCAACGACTTCACCGAATCGAGGGCGCACATGTACGCGCCCATCGACGGGGTGTTGATCACGGCGTTGCCCATCTCGACCGTGACCGCAAGGCCCGAGCTGGCGGGCTTGACCCGCATCGCCATGTGCGAGCTGCCGCCGACCCCGGCGGTGTCGCCGGAGGCCATGACGCCGCTGCGGTAGTCGATGACCGACAGGTTCGGGCGCGGCATGAGCATGCTCGCCAGCGCGAGCCGGGCGTCGGTGAGCCCGATCCGCGACTGGACCGCCCACGGGTCGAACGCCGAGACCGCCGATGCGCCAAGCGACACCATCGGCTACGCCTCCGGCTCCGGGTCGCTCGGCGGCGCGGGCGCGGGCCATTCCGTGGTGATGGGCCGCAGCCCGGACGCGCGCAGCACCTCGTCGCTGATCGCGGTGTTGCCCTTGTAGAGCCAGTCACCCAAGCGCAACCAGTAGTAGCCGAACCAGCGGATCGTGACGCCGTCGTCGGCGAACCGGACGTTGGTCGAACCCTGGCCGCCGAAGGCGTAGTTGATCCGGTCCATGAACCACTTCGCCTGGCTCACGTCGGTGTACCGGACGCAGTCGGTAGCCTCGACGGACTGGTAGTAGACCGGCGGGTCGGGCTCGTCGGAGTACACGCCCATGCTGAATCTCCTTTGTACAGAGGGGAAACGGGTCAGAACCACGCGGAGCGGAAGACCGCCGTGACGTATCCGGCGTCGGTGGCCGGGCCGCTGTGGGTGAGGCCGACCGACAGGACGCCGGGTCCGCCGGTGCGGCTGGCCGGCGGGATGGCGAAGCCGCCGAACTGGGCGGGGTTGAGCAGCTGGCGGCGCACGGCCGTGCCGCCGAGCAGCACGCTCGGGGCGTTCGGGTCGATGACCACGAACTCCCCGGCCGCCAGTGTGGCGTTGTAGCGCATCGTCGAGGACCCGGCCGTGAGCATCGGGCTGGTGAGCGGGCCGTAGAGGGTGTAGACGGGCGTCGTCGGCGCACTGCCCCGGTTGGTCAGGCGCATGAAGCCCGTGGCGTTCGAGGTGCCGAAGCTCAGGCCGTCGTCATCGGCCCCCATGCCGAAGAACAACCCCTGGTTGGCGTCGGGCTGCACCACCTGGCTGAAGTCGAGCCCGTCTGCGGCATCACGGGCCAGGCCCGAGGACATCGTCTGCCGCTCGATCGAGTACTTCGCCGGGTCCGGCGCGACGACTTGAAGGCTGAACTCGAACCCCGGCTCGCTCACCACGGGCAGCGGCGTGCACAGGATCTCGTCGTCGAGGAACACGTCGCACGTGAGCGCCCCGAGTTCGGACAGGCACGTTAGCGGCCGCGGTGTCCTCGGGTCCGACAGCAAGCCCAGGAGGTTCGCCTCGGCCTGGCGCAACACGGTGAAGTCCTCGGCGTAGGCGCGGCCGGTCAACGAGATGGTGCGCTGGCGCTTCCACCCCGGCGACCGGTAGGCACCGTGGCGGGCGAGCCGGGCGGAGAACTCCGCGTTGGTGCCAGGCGAGCCCCAGAACCCCTTCTCCTGCGTCAAAATCCACTGCACACCTGCCGAGTCCCGCACGTCCCCGTCGGGCTGCATCGTCAGCCAGTCGAGCGTCCAGACGTGCGCGCCTTCAGGCATCGCCACCTCCTACAGCCGCGCGCCGAGGGCCAGGTGCCGGTCGACTGAGTGCGCGATGTGCTCCGGGTCGGCGTCCGTGCGGGCGTAGACGGTGATCTGCGGCTGGGTGGGCCGCTCCGCTGCGCGGCCGATCATGTCGAACTGCTCAGCCGTGAAGACCGCCTCCGGCTTGCCCGTCCCGTTGTACACAGTGGACAGTCCGGGTGGGAGCCAGCCTCCGGCGTCGTAGCCGCGCGGGGTCGACCCGACCGCCTGCTGCACGTTGAAGATCGAGCCGTACCGGGCCTTGATGTAGTTGATCCCCGCGACGATGTTCGCGACCGGGTCGAAGATGTCCGCCGACAGCCGCCGGTCCCGGTAGGCGTTGAACGTCGCGCCGATGGTCTGCATGAGGCCCCGGCTCGGGTCGCCGCGCTTGGCATTGCTGTCCCAGTTGTTTTGGGCTCGGGGGTTTCCGCCGGACTCGCGCATGATCAGCGTGTGCAGCGGGCCGGACCAGCTCGCGGGCACGCCGGTGAACGCCATCGCGGCGTTGATCCAGGCGTCGAGGTTGCCGCCGGACGTCGCCCCGCCACCACTGGTGGAGAACGGGTTGATCTTGTCCCACAGCCAGTCCACGGCGTCGCCGATGAGCTTGGCCGGTGCCTTGGCCAGCATGGTGATCCACGGGGAATCGCCGAAGCCGATGTGTCCCTTGATCCAGCCCACCGGATCGGTGAACAGGTCGACGACGTTCTCGCCGATTCCATCCACAAAGGACAGCAGCGAGCCGACGACGCCGCCGCCCGCGAAGCGCGCGACGCCTCCGCCGACGACGGTCGCTGGCCGGCCGGACGCGGCGGCATTGAGAGCCAGCACGGTCCCGGGGCCGACGAGCCGCGTCGCCTCCGGCGTGAGCACGGATTCACCCGGCGAGAGCAGGGCGGGCACGACGTCACGGCCGGGGGCGTAGCCGGGCAGGATGCCGCCGCCCGCAAAGGCAATCGGCTTGGCCTCGGCGAGCTTGCCCAGGCCGAGGAAGTCCGCGATCCAGTTCCACACCGCGCGGATGCCGTGGTTGTAGACCTCGTTGATCACGAAGTTCACCGGCACGGCCGCGACCGCCTTCACCCGCCCCCAGACCCGCTCGATGAAGTCGACGGCTTCGGAGAACGCCTGGCCCACCGAGTGCACGGCGGACTTGGCGGCGTCGAACGCGGGGCGGATGACGTTGTCGTAGACGACGCGGACGGCCGTTCCTGCCGCGTCCCAGGCGGGCTTGATCAAGTGCTGGTAGACCCAGGTGAAGGCGTCGCCAACGGCACCTAGCCCGGTCTTCAGGCCCTCGAACGCGGGCAGCAGCAGGTTCGTGTAGACGAACTGGACGGCGGCGCCGATGCCGCGCCAGGCGGGCTCGACCAGGTTGTGCCACAGCCAGCTGGCGGCCGCGCCGATCTGCTGGAAGCCCCAGACGATGAAGTCGACCGTCGGCTTGATCGCGTTGGTCCACAGCCACATCGCCAGCCACGCGATGCCCTCGATCGCGGGCTTGAGCGCGTTGTTCCACAACCACAGCGCGACCTCGGCCCACATCCGGTAGTAGCCCACGACGAAGTCGATCGCCGGGCGGATCATGTTGGTCCACAACCACATCGCGGCTGCGCCGATCCAGCCGAAGATCGGCGAGAGGACGTTGGACCACAGCCAGGTCGCGACTGCGGCGAAGAGCCGGAAAGCCAGCACGATCGGCGTGACGACGACGGTGACGATGATCGCGGCGAGCACGCGCGCGGCCAGGCCGATGAAGCTGAACACCGGCGACAGCACGTTGACCCACAGCCAGGTCGCGGCGGTGGCGATCCCCGTCAGGGCCGGGCTGATCGCCGACTGCCAGAGCCAGCCGAAGAACGCGCCGACAGCGCGCACGGCGGTCACGATGCCGTCGAACGCGGGCTTGAGGGCGTTCTCCCACGCCCACACCGCGGCCGTCTGGATCGCCCGCCACACGGCCAGCACGACGGCGCGGAAGCCCTCGAAGTGCGTCCAGGCGTAGATGATCCCCGCGACGAGCCCGGCGACCAGCGCGATCACCAAGCCGAGCGGCGAGGCGGTGAAGGCCAGGCTCAGCAGCGTCCAGGCGATCCGCACGGCGAGGATGGCTCCGCGCACCAGGGCGATCGCCTGGGTCACCGCCGTCACGGCCGCCGCGATGGCGTACCAGGCAACGAAAGCAGCGGCGACGCCGACGATGACCGGCATCAGCGGGCGCAGCCAGCCGGAGATCGTGACCAGCGCTGGGCCGACGACCTCGCGCAGCAGCTGGCCGGCGGCCCGCAGGGCGGCCAGCAACGCGCCGCCGACGATCACCGCGACGGGCTGGACCGCCGTCCACAGGGTGCGCAGCGCCGGGATCACCGAGCCGGTCACGAACGCGGCGACGTCGCGGAACGTCGCGCCCACGACCGCGCCGACCGGGCGGGCCGTGTCCTGGAAGCGGGTGATCAGGTCCGGCAGCGCGCCGAGCCCGGTCGTCAGCTGGCCGAGCGCGGACTTGATCAGCGGCAGGGCAGGGCCGACGAGCTGGCCCATCGCCCGGTTGAAGTTGTCGGTGAAGTTCGACCAGATCCCGGTCAGGGTCGTGGCCTGGTTCGCCATCATCCCGGCGAACGCCTGGGTCTCCCCGGCCGCACCGCGCGTGCCCTGCTCGATGCCCGCCATCAGCTTGGGGATCGCCTCGGAGCTGGGCACCAGCCCCTTGGTGATCATGTCCTGCATCGCGGCCGTCGTGACGCCGTACTGGTTCGCGAGGATGCGCAGGGCCGGGATGCCGGCCTCGGTCAGCTGCAGGATCTCGTCGCCCTGGACCTTGCCCTTGGCCGACATCTGCCCGATCGCGAGCACGACCTGATTGATCTGCTCCGCCGAGCCGCCCATGCCCGCCACGGCGTCGCCGATCGAGGTCAGCGTCGGCAGCACGTCCTTGGCCGCGAACCCGAACGCCATGAGCCGCTGCGCGCCGGTCGTCACCGAGGGCAGGTCGAACGGGGTCTTCGCTGCGAAGTCCTGGAGCTGCGCCACGAACTGCTGCGCCTTCTGGGCGCTGCCGAGCATCGTGGTGAACGCGACCTGCGCCTGCTCCTGGCTGGCCGCGAACTTCACGCCAAGGCCCACCGCGGCGACGCCAGCCCCGGTGAACACGGTCCCGGCCGTGATGCCGTAGCCCGCCAGGATCGAGCTCGCGCCCCGGATCGGCGCGGTCAGGCCACGCCCGATCGCCGAACCCGTCCGGCTCATCGCGGCTTCGCTGAGCGTGGCCATCGAGCCGAAGCCCGCACCGACACGGCCGGTCGCGTCCGCGACCGTGCGCAGCTGCCCGCCGACGGTCCCGGCCGCGCCGGAGAACGCCGAGGCGGCGGTCTGGCTGGAGGTGAAGCCGTCGCGGACCCGGCCCAGGACCGGGCTGACCTTCGCCAGCTGGTCGAGCACGGGCGCGGTGCCCCGGGCGAGCGCGGACATCGAGTCCGAGCCGGAGCGGCCCAGCTCGTCGAAGCGACTCCGCAGCCGGCCGAGCGTCCCGGACAGGCCGGTGTCCACTCCGCCGCCGAGCTGCCGCCCGACCCGCTGCCCGGCCTGGCCGCCGACGCCCGCCAGCGCCGAGCTGATCTGGGTCTGCGCCGAGGTGCCGAACCCGCGCAGCGACGGGAGGATCTGGACGTAGGCGGTTCCGGCGGAGTACGGCAGGAGGGGTCACCCCCTGCCGAGCATCAGGCGAACGCGCTCACGGTGACGCTGCTGGCTGGCGGCCGTCTCGATCCGGTCCCGCGCGAGCCGGGGCCGGGGCATCGGGGTGACCTTCTGGTTCTTGCCGGTGCGCTGCGCCTCCAGCGAGGACCGGATGCTCAGCAGGATGTCCGCCACGTCGGTGAGGGCCGCGCGCTCGGGCGTCCAGGTGTGCGCGTCCACCGTCCGGCGCTCGGACGGGCGCCGCCCGCTCGCGTCCTCGACGTCGTGCAAGCGCTGGGCCAGCTCGTCGTTGTCGTGGATCGCGACCTTGTAGTGGCTGTGGTCGGGCAGCCGCTCGACCAGGCGCAGCAGCTGCGGCCACGGGCGCTCGGCGCGAAAGAAGGTGAGGAGGTCCAGGCCGAGTTCGGCTTGGAGGTCGTACTCGATTGCCTCGCCGTAGTCCTCGATCAGCGCGACGAGGCCCGCGTACCCCCCGGCGGGGCCGCCGACAGCCCGAAGTGATCCACCAGGTCAGCGACCAGGCCGTTGAGCACGCTCGCGGGCTGGTGGCGCACCAGCTCGTAGATCTGCTCGGCGTGCTCGCCGGTCAGCAACTCGAGCGTTCGGCGCGAGCTGCGGGACTCCTCGATGTCCATCACGGTGTCGGCGTCCGGTGCCGTGATGCTGATCTGCTGGTCGTCGTCCAGCTCCAGGACGAACGGGTCGGCCTTGGCCTCGGCGACGTAGCGGTTGAACTTGTAGGTCTTGCTCAGTCGGTGGTCTCTCCTGCAACGGTCGGGGTGTCGGCGTGCTCGGCGGTGGCCGGCGAGGTGGTGCGTCGGGACCGGGGACGGGCGGGCGGCTGCTCCGCGTCGTCGGCGTCCTCGCGGTCGAGGGTGTAGCCGTGGCCGAGAGTCAGGTTGGTGACCTCGGCGGCGTCGTCGGTCTGATAGCGCCTGCCGTCAGGCGTACGGAGCGTCGGCATGGCAGATCTCCTCCGGTTGGGGTGGTGCGCTGCGGGGTGTGAAGGGGATGACGCGACGCCACGGCCACCCCGACCGTGAGCGCCGCGCCATGTCCAGGTGGCCGGTCAGCTGCCAGCGGGCGGGGCCGCGGTGAAGCCCATGTCCGCCAGCAGCGCCTTCCAGCCGGGGCCGCCGAAGAAGAACCGCATGGCGGTCTTGGCGTCCTCGTCGTACTTCGCGGTCAGCGTGACGTCGTAGCCGACCGGGTCGTCGCCGTCGGACCACTTGGAGTCGCCGGTGTCGGTGACCGTCGCCTTCGGCGCGAGCTTGGCGACGTAGATCGCGTCCGCGCCGACGCCGTCGACGAACAGGCCGAAGGCGCGGAAGTAGCGCGTCGACGGCCGGGACGGGCGGTCGAAGCGCACCTCGCCGCTGGTCGCGTCCGGCACCACGCCCGACAGGTCCAGCCCCTCGTACAGCTCCAGGGTCTTGCGCTTGGTCTCCTGCGCGGTGAACTTCAGGCCGTCGGTCTGCTTGGTGATGTCGGTCCGGGTCGGCTCGACCGCGCCCCAGGAGTTGACCTCCGAGGTGTCGACCGACCGGCTCCAGGTCGCCCCGTCGCCCTTATCCACCCAGCCGATGTCCTCGTACCCGGGCGGCAGGGCGAGCAGGTCCCCGCCAGCGCCGGAGGTGAGCGCCGTGGGCAGGTCCGCGGAGTGGTCAGCGATGAAGATGCTGCCTTCGAGCGCCTTGCGGATGAGGTCGGCCTGCTTCTTCTTCAGCTGGTCGTACGTTGTCGTGGTTGGTGCCGTCAGTTCGTACTCGACCTGCCTATTCGTTAAAGTTGCTTAAGGTTCGGGTTGCACATGGCGCAGGGGAGTCAGGATGTCCGTCGCGTGGTGGGCGCTAGCAGTAGCGGTCTGCTCCCTTTTGGTCGCATGCGGCACGCTCGCCTGGAACATCCTCTCGTTCCACAAAGCAGGCGTAGCGGTTTCTGTAAAGTTTTCTGCGAGCTACGATGGAATGCGGGGAGTTGAGCGGTTCGAGCAGGAGGTTAGATTCGACGTTTCAGTCCACAACGTCGGCAGACTTCCGGTGGATGTATTCAACCCTGGAATAGTTTTGAACTGTCGGCCCGGACGCGCCGGTTTATGGACTGGGATTCCAGTCGAAGGCGAGAAAGTGCGCCTGGAAGTTGGCTCTGAGGCCCGGTTCTCCATTACCCTCGACGATGTATGTCATTCGCATGTGACAAGTTGGCTGCCGGAAATCCACTCCTCAAAGGACGTTAACAGCTTCTATGCTGAAATTGACTTGGGGAACGGAAGAACGGTCCGTTCCAACGCAATCCCGCAGTATAAACTGCCAAAGGATGTGTTCGGGGAGTTCTAAGCTTGTCGCGGCCGTCGCCAGGCCAAACGGTAGTAAGCCAGGACGCGCCGGACGTCTTCGGTCGTTGCGTACGGCACCTGCGTGGGCGGGTTGTCGGTACGCGCGGCGTCGATAAGCACGCCGGCCACCCGTGTCCGGATGCTGCCGAGGATCAGCTGTCGGCACTCCTCGGCGAGCCGCCAGGCATCCGCACGGTCGGTGCCGTAGCAGGCGATCTCCATGCGCGGGTGATCGGTGATCTGGTCGTCGGACCCGCCGACACGCTGTACCCGGATCAGCGGCGGGGTGAGCGTGGCCGGGGTGGCGGTGACGGTGGGCGCGACCGGTTCGAGCAGCGTCATCACCACGGTCTCGGCGTCAGGGAACGGCGGCAGCACAATGCCCACCTCAGCCCGCCTCCACGATGTCGATCGTGCGGGCGAGGACGTGGTGTGGGTGGTGCTGGTGATCGTTGCCCCACTCCACGGCCGCCGAGTGCGGCGCGGTCGCCACGATGAGCCCTACGGGCCGGTCGTGGCGCGGCCCGCCCAAGCCGCCGTCCTCCGCCTGGATTCCGGCCGCGTACTCCCCGGTCCGGCGCGGGGCGATGGTCTGGGCGAACTGCGCGCCGTCCCGGGCGCGGTCCATCACCAGGTCGTGCACCTCGGCTCCGCGCAGCAGCTGCGCGAGGCCCTGGTGGTCGGGCACGAACTCGATGTCGGCCATCAGCCGGTGATCCTCTCCAGGTTGATCACGCACACGCCGTAGTCCGCGGTGAACGGGCTCGGGAAGCGCTGGGGTTCGCCGACGACCTGCCACCCGGTGCCGTCGGGAAAGATCACGCGGTCGGTCGCCAGCACGTCGGCGTGAAGTCCTGTGTAGACGGTCATCCGGGTGGTCGCCCGGTCCTCGCGGTCGGTCGTCTCACTCGATCCGCCGGGAGCGACCACGCAGTCTTCGAGGGGATGCTCGGCGGCGGGCAGCGGGTCGCCGTAGCGGTTGGTGCCCGCCGAGCGGGAGACCGTGAGCTGTTGCCCGATCAGCCCTTCGGGGGTCATGGGCCGATCCGTGGGACGGGTACGACGGTGTCGATGCTGAACGCCTTCCCTCGCCCGGCGGCCCGGCGCAGCCGCGTCCGCTGGTCGTGGGTGAGAGCGTGGCCGGACGTTCCGCTGGCCGCGTAGGTCGCCGAGTACGGGCCGATGGTGGTCGAGGTCGCGCCGCCCGGCGTCGGCACGGCCGCCGTGCCCAGCTCCAGCGCGACGGCCGTAACTCCGGCCGGCGGGACGTCCGGGACCGGCCCGATCTCGGCCGAGATCTCCGCCAGGACCCACGTCAGGATCGCGGCGGCGGTCTCGGCCGAGACCGGGCGGCCGGACAACGCGGCGAGCGTCGCGGCGGTGAACAGCTCGGGCAACGATCTACTCCGGCTGCGCCCGGCGGCCCTCGGGCTTGCCGACCTCGCGCACGCCGAGTTCGGCCGGGAGCGTGCGCAGCGCGGCGGCGGTCTTGGCGTCGACTTCGGCTTCGCCGTCGACGAACGTCACGCCGAGGTCGTGCACGATCAGGCCCGGGTGCTGCTCGCAGGTGAACTTCACGACGTCCCCTTCTTCTTGGTGTTGTGGCTGCCCCGCTTCGGGCCGGGCTTCTGCCCGCGCCCTGCGATTCGCTTGTCGGCCGGGGTGCCCTTGCTCGGCGTTCCGCCCATCTCGATCACGCAGCCGCGGGGGTCGTCGTGAGGTTGGTGATCTTGCCGTGGCTGCGCTCGTTGCCGTAGCGCAGACCGACCTCGCCGTAGATCTGGTACCGGTCGGACGCACCGGTCTTGGCCAGCGGCTCGGTGAACAGGAAGCCGCGCCCCGGGATGCGCAGGAACACCGGGGCCAGCTCGTCGAGGCTCGCCACCACGACGGTGTCGGCGGGCATGTAGCGGTTGAGCATGATGTTCAGCCGCCCGAAGTCCGTCTCGATCGTCTGGAGCGAGACGCCGCCGACGTTGCGGGTCTGCTCGCGGTAGTCGCGGTCCTCGATGAACGCCTTGGTCAGCTGCCGCTTCTGGAAGGCGTTGCAGATCAGGGTCGCGGTCTCGCTGACCGTGATCCCGCCGTTCTGCCACGTCGTCTGAAGCAGGTCGATGACCATGTCCTTGGTGAGCGCCTTCGCGGTGGCGTTGGTGATCACGTTGGTCTGGATCGCCTGCAGAAGCCCGCGCGTCTTGCGGGGCTGGGTGTTGTCCGTCGGCTGAGCGAACGTGCCCGTGATGAAGGACAGTTCGATGTCGCGAGCGATCTGCTCCAGGTGGCGCTGGGTCTGCCACACCAGTTCGTCGCCGACCGGGTTGGTGCCGGTCACCGCCGCCGAGGTCGGCACGGCCGAGCCGGTGGCCGCGAACTGGCCGGTCGCGGCCTCGCGGGTGTAGCTGATGGAGAGGGCTTCCTGGTGGATCTCGACGACGTTGTAGCTGTTGGTGCGGGTCCGGGCCTCGGGCGCCGGGGCGTCGGCGCCTTCGAGCCGCTGCCGGGTGGCGTCGGCGGCGCGCAGGTCGTAGGACTGCCACGTGAAGATCGTGGAGTCGGTGGACTGCCCGCCGGTCAGGCCGCCGATCGAGGACAGCAGCGGCGTGTCGGTCGGGGTGATCCCGAACAGCTCGCCGACGTAGTTGGGGCTGTTGAACGTGTTGAGCATGCCGGTGATGCCGGGCATGAGGTCTCTCCTGTTCGGCTACGACGCCGAACACCACGAGCACGAGTCAGCGCGGGGCCTTCTGCGCGAGCAGCTGCTGCGTCTTGAGCCGCAGCGCCTCGCGGGTGTCGCCCTTGCGCTCGGCCTCGCTGATCTGGTCGGCGACCGAGACGCCGCCCCGCGCGCCCTGGCCCGCGTCGGGGTTGGGGCCTCGGCGACCGGTGGACGCCGCCAGGTGCGGGCGCTCCTTGAGCACGGCCGCGACGTCGGCGGCGATGGCCTTGACGTCGATCTCGCCGTCCTCGCCGACGTAGCGGTCCTTGTCGTCGAGGTAGCGCGGCGCGTCGCCGGGCGTGGCCCAGCCGTGCGCGGCGGCCCGGATCTCGGCGTTGACCGCGGCGGTCAGCGCCGTCTTGGCGCGGGCCTCGGCCTGCTCGGCGCGGGCCGCGCTCTTCTCGGCCTCGGTGCGGTTGGCTTCCTCGGCCTCGTCCCACTTCTTGGCCTTGGAGGTGTTCTCCTTGGCGCGGGACTCCCACTTGCGGGACTGAGCTACCGCCTGCTCGTAGAGCTTCTGGTAGTCCTTCACGTCCGACTGGGACGTGGTGTCCGTGGACTGGCCGGCGGGCCGCTCCCGCTGCTGCTCGGTGCTGTCGGTCTGCGTGGTGTCGGTGGTCCCGCCGTCGGCGGGTGCGTCGGTGGTGGTGTCGGACATGGGTGTTCCTCCCGTGCGGGATCACCGGGCGGTGGCGTGCGCCTGCCCGGCAGGTGGTGGGGTGGTGTGCGCCTGGCGGCGCGGGTTCACAGCAGGTAGCCGTAGCGGCGCAGTGCTGCGATCAGCTCCGGGCGCGAGGCGCCGGAGAAGTCGGTGATGACCTGCCCGGCCGTGGGCCGGGAGAGCTGGGACATCCGGTAGCGGTGGCCGGGCTGAGCGCGCAGCTGGCCCAGGCGGGTTCCGGCGAGGCCGCGTGAGCTGGTGCCCTGCGTGGTGATCCAGCGTCCGGCGACGGGCATCGCGCCCTTGCGGGCGTTGACGACCTGGGACAGGTCGGCCCCGGCCCGGATCGCCGCGGCGTTCCCAGCCCCGAATCTCGAGTTCTGCTCGCGCGCGGTCATCGAGTCGAAGAGCGCGCGCGGGTGGTTGTCGAGGTTCGCGTCGCGCCACTGCTGGCGGGTGACCGGCGTCATCGTGCAGTCGCACCGGGGATGCCGCCGGAAGCCTTGGGAGTACCGGTAGAGGCGTCCGGTCAGGATGATGCAGCGGTCGCACGCCGGGAGCTTCACCACGCGCTCGTAGCCGGCCACCCGTGTGTCGGCGATGAGCTGGGTTTGGGTCGCGGTGCGCCCGGCGTCGGTGATCTCGGTGGCGGTGTAGGTCAGCGCCCGCCGCAGCCCGGTCAGCAGGGCGTCGGTGGTGGACATGCCCGCGCCGATGTCGGCGAGCAGCCGGACGAACAGCAGGTCGGCCAGTGCCGCCAGCGGCAGCCCGGTCGTTGTCACCCCGGCGAACGCGGACGGCACGACGGCGGGCGGCTGGGTGGAGGCGTGCTCGTCGGCCAGGACGTCGGCGACGTAGGGCGTGGCCAGGGCGGCGGCGTCGATCTGCCCGGTGCTGATCGCGGAGATCAGCACCGGGGCGACCCCGGCGGCGAAGCTGGCCCGCAGGCCGCCCGGGTCCAGGCCGCGCCAGGCGCGCTGCACCTGCTCGACCTGTCGCCGGACGATCACCTGGGTGGCGTCGAGGTGATCGATCCCCCGCGTCGGGGCGAGGGCCGTCGTCATCGTTGCCCGGCGCCCGCGGGCACCGGAGCGCGGGCGGGGGTGGCCGGCGGGGGCTCGGGCGTCGGCTTGACGCCGTACTCGCTGGCCGGGTCGTAGACGGCCCGGGTGACGTCCTCGCGGTCCTCGCGTTCCATGTCGAGGATCTGGGCCTGGGTGAAGTTCAGCGTCCGGCGGGCCATCCGGCGCGGCACCAGCTTGTCGGCCTGGTAGAGCTTCACCACGGCGTCGGACTTCTGCGCGAACGTCGGCGTCGCGGCGTCCGCCCACACGGTTTCCATCCACCGCGCGGAGTCGGGCACCGAGCCGTCCCGCACCAGCAGGACCAGCCGCATGACCCGTTCCCACGCGGTCTCGAAGCCCTTGATCCGGCGCTCGGCGCGCTTGACGTGCCGGGCTTCCGCCGCGCGGATGCCGTCGGCGCTGGCGGGGTTGTCGCTGGAGTAGCCGAGGTGGTGCAGCGCCATCCCGGACACCGTGGACACCTGCACGGCCAGCGCTCGCAGGGTGTTGTGGAAGTTCGTCAGGTCGGCCTCGTTGAACTGGCCGACCTCCGCGCCGTCGTCCTTCTTCGTCTTCGAGGTGGACCAGATCTTGCCCGCGATGGTCTGCCAGACCGAGACCTTCTTGCCGTCCGCGTCGGTGAAGTCCTCCTCGTCGAAGCCCAGCGCCCACCGCCGCGGCATCGCGTGGAACTCGGCGCTGATCATCATGTCCGTGGCGATCTTGCAGGCGGCGTCCGAGAGCGGGATGACGTCGGCCAGCTCGCTCGTGCCCAGTGGCGCCCACAGCTGCGGCCGGTTCACGATCGGCACCACCAGGACCTCGCCGAGGCCGTGGTCATCGCGGGACACCTCGATGTAGCCACCGGCTTCGGGCGCGGTCACGAAGGTGACGGTGTAATCCGGCAGGTACAGCGTCAGGTAGTGCCGGATCTGCCCGTCCGGGGTCTTGTCGTGCCACCGCTTGATCGCGGCCACGACCCGCTTGGTCGCCGGGTCCAGCTCGACGTGCACCTCAAGCGGCGACTCGATCGTCACCAGCGGGTACTTCGCCTCACCGGGGCGCGGGTTCGCGCCGACGATCGCGTAGGCCCGCTTCATCACCATCGCGGTGACGTGCGCCTGCTGGTAACCCGCGTCCAGGTCGTTGTACTGGGCGACGTGGTCCAGCTCGGTGTCGTTGGCCGGCTGGCCGCCGAGCCGGAAGCCCTGCAAGTCGATGCGCTCTTCGAGGGCGTCGACGACCAGACGCGGCCAGTTGATCACGACCTGCCGCACGCGCTCATCGAGCGTGGCTTGCAGCTCCGGGTGCATGTACGACAGCCGCTGACGGCCTTCGTAGTACTCCAGCAGCCGCCACAGCTCCGGCAGCTCGTAGTTGTGCGCGAGGATCAGGCGGTTGATCCACTGCTGGTCGATCGGAGCAGGCAAGTCGCCGGTGGCCATCGATCACCCCCGGCCGTGCGGTGCGGCGGATCGTAGGCAAGTTCATCCGATTTGGGATTCCCGTCCATCGGATGTGACAGCCATCCTTCGGAGCATGAGCAGAACGCTGACTGACGACGCCGTGGCGGAGCGCTGGACCGTGGTAACTGACCTTGAGGTCTCGTTTCGTGTCTTGCGGAACCAGCTCGGTCTCGCGCCGGCCATCCGTGCTCTTTCCGGACTGCTCGACCTGGAGTCGTCGTCGGAGTTGGCTCAGTTGCTTGCGACAGCGATTGCCGCGCTCGACCAGGTCGATGAAGAGGCCAGCGACGTGCTTACCTGACGACCATTCGGCCCGAGCGGGCGTGCTTCTGCGCTAGCTCGCGCCACCGGGTAATCGCCATCGCGGCCGTCGGCACGGCATCGATGCGCTTGCCGACGGCCTGACGGTCGGGCTTGTCGGGTCGCAGCTGGTCGGCGTCCCCAGCGGGGTGCCGGACCTCGACGGCGTCGAAGCACCACTCGGCGACGGGGTTGGCGTGGTGGCTCCAGGCGCGGGACTTCGTCAGGGCCATCAGCTCGGTCATGCCGTAGGTGAGGCCGCGGTAGGTCTGCGGGATCGGCGTGAGGTCGAGGCGGGTCTTCTTCTGGATCGCCTGCCGGACGGGTTCGCCGGACCACTCGTCGTACCCGGCGGCCATGACCTTGAACGTGGCGCAGTCGGCCGCGATGTCGGCGTAGATGACGTCGTAGTCGATGACGTCTCCGGGCGTGACGGTGATCCAGCCGCCGTCGGCCCACTGGGATACCCGGCCGTTGGTCCGGCCGTCGAGGAACTTCACGGCGGCCTCGGGCAGCCAGAACCGCCACAGCATCGACGGCACGCCGTCCAACCCGTCGGGCACCAGCAGCGACCACGCGGTCATGTCCAGCTTCGCGGCGAGGTCGAGGCCGCCGTAGGCGCGGCGGCCGGCCAGCTCGGCGCGCAGCCAGTCCGGAGCCGGGGCGACGGTGCCCGCGCACTGGCGGTAGAGGTGCATCGGCATCCAGCGGTGCGCCTGCTGCACCCACTGGTTGAGCCGGTACTGCCGGAAGCTGTTCTCCTTGCTCGGGTCGTTCTGCGCCTCGGCAGCTTCCTGGCGCAGCGACCGGATCGAGAGGAAGTCGCCGAGGGCCGGGTTCGCGAGCGGCCAGTTCTTCTCGTCCCAGGGGTCGGCGTCCTCGGGGACGTTGCGGATGTAGGCGAAGCGGTGCCGCGCCCGCTCGGGGTCGTCGACGATCCGGACGCACTCGTCGTGCTCGGACCGGGCGAAGCTGGCCGGGTCGTCGCCCGCCGTGGTGGCGGCGATCATCATCGGCTGGGCGCGGGTGCCCATGCCGGTGCGCATCGCGTCCCACAGGCTCGCGTTCGGCTGGGTCAAGACCTCGTCGAACACCACGCCGGAGGGGTTGTGGCCGAGGTTGCCCGCCGCGTCGGCGGCGACGACCTCGTAGTAGCTGCCGGTCCGCTCGTCGATGATCCGCTTGATGTGGTCCTTGACGACCAGCCGGGCCGACAGCACCGGGGACAGCTTGACCATTCGGGCGGCGACGTCGAAGACCTTGGCGGCCTGGCCCCGGTCCTTCGCGCAGCCGTAGATCTCGGCGCCCTCGACGCCGTCACCGACCAGCAGGTAGAGCGCGATGAACGCCAGCAGCTCGGACTTGCCGTTCTTGCGCGCCAGCTCGATCCAGCCGACCTGGTACCGGCGGACGTAGCTCTCCCACTCCGGGTCCCAGGTGACCTCGCCGAACAGCGGCTCGATGATGTCCCGCCGCTGCCAGTCGGCCAAGTGGAACGGCCGTCGCGCCCACTTGTCCTTCGTGTGCACGCACAGCTCGTGGCAGAACGCCACGGCGTGCGCCGCACGCGGTCGGCAGAAGTGGTCGCCCCGCTTCCGGCAGGTTCGCCCGTCGAGGGTGAACCCGCACTCGGGCAGGCGTGGCTTACGAGAGGAGCCGTTCGGCGCCCGGTCCCTTGTGGGCACCCGGAGCGTCAACCTTCAGCTGCGTGCGGTCGGACGGGGTGAGCCCGAACCTCGCGCCGTACTGCGCGAACGTCGTCTCGGCTTCGCGCTGGACGACCAGCGCCGGGTTCTTCACGAACCCGTTCGGCCCCTGCACCAGCAGCGCGGAGCCGTTGACGAGCTTGGTCGCCTGCCGGTAGCGCGCGAGGGCTTCGCAGACGATGACGAAGGCGTCGATGTCCCAGGCAGTGAGGACGCCGACCGCGATCAGGCCCGGCGCGAGCCGGTCCCAGACGGCGCGGGCATCGTCGGACAGCTCGGCCGGCGGGCTGACTTCGTCCTCGGGAGGAAGCGGCTCCTCGTGGTTGATCCGGTCCGGTCGGTCGCCGTGGAGAACCTTCAGTGCGGTCGGCTTCGGCTTCGTCCCACGAGCCCCCATTGGTCTGCACCTCCCCGGCGACGCGTAACAGACCGCTTGGTCTGGCGACTTAACCTGCATGAACGGTCGTTGGGCGGCGCTGACACGCGCTGGTCGTGTCGTCCGGCTGGGCCGGGAGGCGCTGGTTTACGACGGCGTGTCACTCACGTATTGCCAAGGCGATCGCGTGGTCGCTGAGGTCTGGCTGCCACAGGGCATCGAGGCGTCCTACGCCGACGATGAGCGGCTGATCGCGCGGCTTCGCGAGGCGTTCCTGTGGGCTGGGGGTGCGACTGCGGTGCCCCCGGTACCTCCCCCGCCGGGGGCTCCGCAGTCGTTTGATCGGGCCTAGGTACCGGAGCTGCGGCCACCGGCCGCGCCCGACGCGCGGATGCTGAGCCGACGCGCGGCGCCTCGCAGGGCTCCGCCGATACGGCTGAACGTGCGACGCATGATGTCCTCTCCTTCCCGTTACTCGTCTTCCATCGGCACGCCGAGCACCCGGGCCACGGCGTAGCCGTCCATGTACTTGTCGCCGATGGCGAGCAGTCCCGCGTTGCGGAGGAACTTCTCCTTGTCCTCGCGGGTCTTGAAGCAGACGGCGATCCAGTATTCGGAGTCCGTCGCCAGCCGGAACCGCTCCGCTTCCCGGCGTGCTCGGTCGCGGAAGCCCTGCTGTAGTGCGGTCAGTTCCCTACGGGAGTCCTCCGGGAGGTCTCCGGTGTACTCGACGTCGGCCAGCGGGTCCGGCTCTGGTTCCGCCTTGAGCTGCGCGAGGACGTCCTCGTTCGACTGCGCCCCGGCGGGCGCGGCCTGTGCCGACAGCTGGGCCAGCAGGTCGTCGTTGTCAGAGTTCGGCACGGAACATCTCCAGGTCCGCCAGCGGGAACCAGTCCAGGATGCGGGCGTAGTCGGCGGGGGCGTTGCGCCTGATCGGGTCGAGGAAACGGAAGTCCAGCCCGTCGAAGCTGCGGTTGAACCACTCGTAGTCGATCGGCAGCGGGCACCGGTTGTCGGCCAGTGCCGCCCGGACGTGGCGCACGCGCCAGTCCCAGACCGGCGAGACCTTCATGACGTGCTCGCGGACCGGGCCGTGGCCCTTGATCGCCGTGCGGCGATTCGGGGAGTCCGCGGCCCGGATGCCGTCCGCGGTGAACGTCACCGCCGGGTCCAGGTCGTAGTACTCCGTGCACAGCGCCCGGGAGATCTCGACGTAGTCGGGCTCGGGCAGCTGCGCGGCCTCGATGATCAGCCGTCGCTCGGGCACCTGGAACGTCAGGTTGTTCAGCCACCGGAACAGCGATGGGTGCGGGAGCTGCGGGATCGTGACCCCGAAGAACTTCTCGTAGTCCGCCAGCGACTCGTCCACGAACTCTAGCCCGGGGACGAGGTACAGGTGGAACGGCCGGACCTCCACGCCGGCGTCCCGTAGGGCGAGCCAGGCGGCCAGGGAGTCCTTCCCTCGGCTGAACGCCAGCAGCACCGGCCGGCCTCGACGGGCGAACTCGGCGCGGATGTCGACCGAGGGCACCACGCCGTCGATGACCACCGGCGCGGTCTGGTCGGCTGTCGGGTCAAGCGGCATCCGGGCTCACCTCTCCCGTGCCGACCGGTTGCCCGAAACTTGTCGGCACACCGACGGGCCTGGCTGACGATTCGGCTTGCCGGGGGTGGGGAGGGGTGCCCCCCTGGGGGTGTCGACCGGCGCGGCCAAGGTCACCGGCTGCCTCCCCGGGTCGCGGGGTCCAGCGCGGTGTGCCGGTTGTGGCACGGCTGGCACAGGCCACGGCCATGCTCGGGCCGGTCCGGGTCCATCCCTTGCCGGACGAGTGCCCGGCGGGTGAGCGGCCAGTGATCGGCCACTGTGGACGGCTGGTCACACGGGCGGCCCGGATGCCGGGGGCACTCGGGTTCAGTGCATCGGCACACGGGGTCACGATCGAGCACGGCGGTACGGAACCGGCGGTGTCCTGCGGTGCGGTACCCCTGCTGTGCGGGATCGGCCCGGCGGCGGCCTGCTGCCTGCTGGGCATGCTCGGCACAGCGGCCCCGATGGGGAGCGGGCTCACCACACCCGGGCACGGTGCAAACGGCGGCGGCACGGTACGGCACGGGTTGCCCCCTGCCTGCCTTGCTGGGAAACGGAAATACACCAGCGGGACCGGTGACCCGGCGGCCCACTGTGGAGCCTGTACGGCCCTCTCAGCGGGCGGAATTACACCAGCGGGACGGCGGACGGACAACGGGCAGTGCCCCCCTGCCTGCCGGGCAGAGGGGCACTGAGCGGACGGGTAGGTCACCGGGCGGCCACGAAGTCGAGCGTCTTGGCGAACGCCAGGTGCTTGAGCTTGTCCTGACCACCGACGAAGGCCCGGTTCGCGCGGGCGATCGCGGCCTCCTCGGGGATGGTGCCCGGAACGGGGATCTCCCAGTCCAGGTACTCGGTGATCGAGTTGTACCCGGCCCACGCGGTCCCCCGGATGTTCTCCTGGGTGTCGGCCGACTTGAACAGCGACTGCAAGGACTCCCAGTGGTCCTCCTGCGGCTTCTTCCACTTCTCCGCCGGTTCCTTGAACTTATCCGGCCACACGGCCTTGATCAGCTCGCCGAACTGGTCGTTGTTCATCTTGGTGTTGATCATGCTTTCGGCTTCGGCCTGGAACACTTCGGTCCACTCGAAGTTGATCCGCAGGGCCTCGCGGGCTTCCTGGAGCTTCCCGGCCAGTCCGGACGAGTGCCGGAAGGTGTACTCACTGCGGAAGTTGCGGAGAGCGGCCCGCTCGGTGTTGGCGCACACGACCCGGACCGGGGTGGTGACCACCTTGAGCTTGCCCTGACCGGAGTAGTTGTTGAACCCGGCGAGGTACAGGCCGATTTCGTCGACTCCGCCGATGGTCACGGCCTGCGGGAGCTGCATAGTGAGGAAGATGTCCCTGCCCTCGCGCAGCGATCCGCCGGTGTCGAACACGGCACCGGAGGTGTCGACGATCGCCTGCATGAAGTCGGCGAACTCCTCGGGCTGGATGATCGGGTACTCACCCGAGACGATGCCGAGCGGCGCCAGTTCGCCGGAGACCGGGACGGTCCGGTAGGTGTTAACCCACCCGGGGATTTCCATTGGCTGAACGGTGTCCATTTCGGACACGATCAGGTTGTCGGACTCGCGGTCCGGTTCCTGGGGAACGGGGCACTTCTGGGTGTGCTTGGCCCCGACCTTGCGGTTGCACTCCTGGCACTTGCCGGACGGGACCAGGCCGACGACCCCGAGGGACTTGCGGACGTTCCAGTTCGACAGGTGCGCCAGGTCGAGCACTTCCTGTGCGGTCATCGGACCGGGTGCCACGGTGCCGAGCTGGTGCCAGCCCGGCTCTCGGGCGGCGGCGAAAGCGGTGCTGCCATCGGCCAACTGTTCAAGCTCATGTGCCACTTGGTGTCTCCCTGATGTTTGTGGCTGCCTTGCTGACACCACAACAATGCATCCACAGTTGGACCCATGTCCACTCACTGTGAACCACATCACACCAAGTGGACGATAGTCCAAATTTCTTGCATTCTGGGGAGGTCAGCAAGGCAACACACCAGCAAGGGAGACAACCTGTGAGGCTCCGGAGAGGCCGGAACATCCGGCCACAGCACGACATCCCACGGCCACCCCGAACGGCCCCTCAGACGGTGGAACAGCTCAGTCTCGGGGAAGCGGACCGGGTCGGTCGGGCGGCCTACTACGGCGGTACCGACTGTGCCGACGGCAAAGGCGGAGTCATTCCCTGGGAAACGCTCACCGACGCTCGCCGTGAGTACTACATCGGCATCGCCGCCGTCGTGCTCACCGAAGACGCCGCGATCCGTGGTCTCGCGATCGTCGAGAGGAGTGCCCGGTGAACGGCCTCCTCGCGATCCTGGCCGCCGTGTCGCTCGGCGGCGGGCTTCTCGGCTGGATCTGGACCCGGAACTGGCGCGTAGGCGCAACCGGTCTCGTGATCATGTTCGTGATCGCGATGATCGGCGGCCAGCTCGCTGGCTACGGCGGTTGACCGCCGTGGACAGGACCAACCCGGTCCGGATCGATGGGACGGTCGTCTTCGCCGACGGCCGGACCCATCTGGTCCGGATTTTCCCCGGCGGCTTCCTGCAGTACGGAGCCACTGCCGAGCAGTGGCACGACGCGGAAGCCGTTCTCAACGCCCTTGCCACAGCGTTCACCGCCGTGGCCAACGAAAAGGAAGATCCTCAGTGAGCGCACGGCTCAAGTTCGGTTACAACAGAGGACTCCCGGCTGACGTGGCAACGGCGTGGGGTTGCCGCGCGGTCGTTCAGCAGGGCCAGGTCGACTACCCGGTTGATCGCGAGTCCGGATTCGGCGACTGGAAGTCGCTGGTCGAGTACGTCCTCTTCGAGCGGCACGGTTCATGCTTGGTGGAGGCGGAACGGTTGTTCGTCAGCGGGGAGCTGACGACGAAAGAGGATCGCGAGGTCGTTCTCTTCGACGACGACCGCGCTGTGGTCAAGGCCAACCCGCAGCGGAGCCACGGCTTCCTCTACATCTGCGCCTACTTCAAGGCGCAGCCGGCGGCCCGCACGAGCGACGATTCCCGGGACTTCCCCGCGTTGCGCAGCCTGCTGCGGCTGGACGGGGGCGGTGATGACTGAGCCCGTCCGGAGGACCAATCCCGCGTCCCGTGTGGACTACTCGGCTCCCGAGGTCGTCGAGCTGGCGAACACGCCGGTCGGCGACCTCGTGGCCGACCACAACAGCGGCCGGGGCGACCGCCTGGCCCTCCTGTTCGAGATTGCCGACGAGGAGGGGTGGTCGTGACTGGAATTCCGGTTCTGCTGATCACGCCACTCGGGGACATCACCGACGAGGTGATCGGCACCGAGGAGGACGGAAGCACGCTCAGCGGCATGTACCGGCTCATCGAATGCCAGACGGTGAGCGTGGTCAGCCTCAAAGGCGGCTTCGACATGTGGGTCGATGACGAAGGTGTGCTGAACGGCTCGATCCCCAACCCGTTCGCGACCTTCGTTGCCGTCCTCCTGGGAGCGCCGCCGCAGTACTACTTCGGCAACGCCCTGTTCGCCGGGTTCGACACCGAGGGCAACACAACCTGCCTCACCGACGACCAGCGCGCCGTGATCCACAGCGCCCTCAGCGAGATCATGTCGGGAGACCTGCCGTGAAGCACTCGCCGACGCACGAGGGGTGCCAGGTTTTCCACTTCGCCGTCTGGCGGTGGTGCATCACCCGAGCGCACGAGCTGCTGGAGGTGCACGAGTCCGTAGCCGAGCTGCACGAGCACGCGCTGATCACCGGCCTCGACCAGTTCCTGCCGATCAGACCCGCGCAGGAAGGGCACATGAAGCTGATCGAGGTGAAGGTGGACGTCGAGTACGCCATGACCGAAACCGACCTGGCGAAGCCGATCATCATCGCTCCGCTGAGCGGGTCGTCGGGCGAGTCGCTGGGCCTGATGCCGATCGACGGCTGGCATCGGATCTACCGGGCGCTCGTCGAGGGACGCGAGACCTTGCCCGCCTACCTGCTCAACCCGACGGCCGAGCTGGCCATCCGCATTCCGCTATAGGGGGAACCTGTGAAGTACGAAGTCCTCGTGATCGAGGAGACGCGCCACACCGTGCACGTCGACGTGGACGATCCGGCCAAGGCTTCGGACGCCGCGCTGGGAGTAGTCAACCTGGGCTACTTCGAGTTCGGCATGTCGACGTCCACGATGCGGGTGGTTTCCCGCAGGCAGCTGGACCCGACCGGCCCGAACGTCCGGATCGCGCCGCAATCGACGGCGAAGGTCCATGCTCCGTACCTCGGGAAGCCCGACCACCCGCTGTGCTCGGCGCGCTCCCGGGACGGCTGGGTCGAGCAGACGTCCGATCCGGTGACCTGTTCGTCCTGCCTCAATATCCAGTCAGGCCAGGGGTACCACGGGAACGCCCCGGGCTTCCACCGATGAGTGAGGTGAACCCGCTGTGACAAGCGACAGCCCCGGTCGCGTGGCGGCCGGGGCTATCGTGTCTTCCTGTCAAGAGTCAGCAAGGCAGGGAGACACCCGGATGATACGAGACCCATCGATCCCCCGGCTGGTTTCGGTACCAGAAGCCGCCGAAATCCTGGGTCACAGCCGGTCGCGAGTCCATCAACTCGTGACCGAAGGGCATCTCCCTGCGGCCTGGTCAGGAAGCACAATCGTGCTCGCGGAGTCCACCGTGCGCCGATACGCCGCAGGCGAAAGGTTCGGCTTTCCCGCTGCCCTCGTGGTCCATGCCTACGACGAGGAAGCCGACCGTTGGGTGGAAAGCCACCGCCAGGCAGTCACTCCGGACTACGAGATGCCCGACAAGCTCCGTGGCGAGGACATCGGCGCCGCAGCCGGCCGTTCGTACCGAGTGGAGCTGCTCGACAATCAGGGCAAGACGCTCGCGGTCAAGACCGTCGACGCCGCCGCAGCGGCGAGCTGATGGCGGCCGAGGACACGACGGCGGTCGGCGGCTGGCAGTTCGCGCTCGGCGAACGAAGCGTTCGCCTCCGCCGACCCGCTGACGACCTGGGGGCCTATCCGGGTGTCGGGTTCTCGTGCCCCGAAGAGGCGCTGCAGGACCTGATCACCCTGCTCACGCGTGTTGAAGAGAGCGACCGCTACCGCGCAGCCTCGGGTCGCCCCTCCGGTCCGTGTGCGATCACCCTGCACGCCGGTCAAGCACGGCTGCACATCCCGGCGTTGGCTCACGGCACCCGGGAGGACGAGGGTTGGCAACCAGCCCGGATGGTGGATCTCCGGTACGGCGACGTGCCGACCTTGCTGCGGAAGGTCAGCAGCCTTGTGGACGGGACTTACGGGAGGGGTCCGGGGTCGAGCGACACTTCCGGACGGTGATACTTGCGATCTTGCACGCAGGTCAGGGCATTTGCAAGTTCATCCGACGTGGCGTGGCTTACTGACGTGCGCGAGCGCCAGGTCCCGAACGTCGCCGAACCGGAAGACCGGGCGGCCCCGGGCGTCGATGCCGTGCGCAACGATCCGGCCCCGGCTCACCCAGGAATCCCAGGTGCCGCGCGGGATGGTCTTGTCCAGCAGCAGCCGTGCCCAACCGAGGGCTACGGTCGGGGTGACCCGCAGGTCGACCGCGTACCGGATCATCCAGTTCCGCCGCTCTTCGACATCGTGTTCGGTGGTGCAACTGCCGCACCGCACCCGGCGCTGACCGGGTCGGGCGTAGAGGTGATCGGGGCACCTCTCACCGTCGACCAGCGCGTCACACGGTCCGGCGTAGATCCGGTCCGGTGGGCGATCGATGACCCGGCGGACCCGAGCGACGACGTGGGTGATCTCGTCGTGCAGCTCGTCGGCGGCCGGGTGCAGTGCGAGCAGTCCGGGCAGTCCGATCAGCCATCTGACCGCGCCCGCGGTTGACCCGGTCGGCGGGCGCAGGTGGGGGTTGCACTCGTGCACCTCGCGCGCCCAGGTCGAGATCGTGTTCGCCAGGACCCAGCCGATTTCGCTGGCGGCTTCGTGGAACGGCATCGGCTGGCTCGCCGAGGCCGCGGTGGCGTCGCTGCTGGCAGCCATCGCGTGCTGCCGGGACAGCGTGATTCCCAGCTCGGCGATCAGGCCGTGCTCGCCATCGCGGGTGACGAGTTCGCGCAGCGCGCCGAGCAGTTCGGCGAGGCAGCCGCCGCAGAGCATGTCGTGGGTCGGGCGTCCGCAGCCGGTGCCGCAGGAGCGTTCGGCCATCATCCGAGCACCGCCCAGAGCACCGCGACGACCACGAAGCAGAGCAGGCAGGCCGCAATGAAGATCAGCTCGGGCCAGGACGACGGGGGCGGGCGGTGGTTCACATCCCCTCCACGTAGCCCGCCGCGTGCAGCAGCGGCACCAGATCGGCCAGCTCCAGCCGCACGGGCACGGCGTGCCGAGCGTCCGGAGCGTGTACGGCGTCGGGATCGCGTGCGAACTCGATGAGCGCGGCGAGGTCCCCGGCGGGCAGCCAGGCCCACCAGGCGCCCGGATCGCTCTTGCCGTCTCGACGCTGCACGACGATGCCGAAGTCAGCTCCGGCGGACACGGCCTGGTCGTTTGTCTCGCGGATGATGTTCGCGATGTCCAGCGTGGAGAGGCTGCTGCGTGCCTTGACCTGCCAGACCAGCCGGTCGGTGCCTCGGATGTCGCCTTGGTCGGCGCTGGTTCGGTCGGCGCTGCGCCAGCCGTTGTCGGACTTGCGCTCGGCGGCCGGCCAGCCGTGGACACGGAGGTACCGGCTGACGTCGCGCTCGGCGCGGACGCCCTTGTCCCGGTTGGCTCGGCCGATCTCGGCCCGGCTGCGGGGCGTAGTGGCCCTGGCTACTGCTGATCACTCCTGGCTGTCGTGGTCTTGGTCTTCAGTGCGGCGCGTACGAGCTCCATGCCGCGCGCTGCGCGGTCCCGAGCGCCGGGGTCGTGGTTGCACAGGACGGTCTCGACGTAGCCGTTCTCGTCGCACATGCCGCAGTCTGCGATGGCCCGTGCCCGGTCGGCGGCCCTTGATCGCTGGCTGTCGGTTCGCCGGGCGGCAATGCGTGCGGCGGTGGCGGTGTCCCAGCGCTGCCGGGCCTGGCGTGCTTCGGCGCAGGCTCGGCATGGCGGCGGGTTCTCGTCGAGGCGGTGAACCGAACATCGCGACGGCGGGACGTCTCCACCGGTCTCGCGCCCGCGCGCGCTCCCTTCCTTTCCCTTCCCTTCCTTTCCTTTCCCCGTGGTAGGGCTACCGGAGCTCTCCTGTAGCCGGGCCGGAGGCTCGCCACCTGCGAATTGGGGATAACCGGCCGTTTCCTCCGGTAGGTCTCCGGTAGTCCTCTCTGCCGAGGACCGGGCGGGCAGCGGTGTGCCGTCTTCAACGGGCGGCAGCTTCGACGGCGTGGGCTTCTGGATGCTCTGGTGGTCGTGCCAATTCACGATCGCCAGGTACCGCCGACCGCCCACGATGTAGCGCACAATGCGCTCGTGGGCGGCCAGCGTCTCCAGATCCTCTTCGATGTCGGCCAGCGACACGTCATCCAGCGGCCAGATGTCGCCCTTGATCAGCCTCGCGTTGTCCTTGGTGCGGCCCTGGTCGTCACAATGCGTCCAGAGACCGATCCATGTCAGGCGCGCACGCAATGGCAGCGCCGCCACGTCCTCGGACCGGAAGAAGCTCGGCTTGATCGTGCGGATACGGGGCACAGCGGGCCTTTCCCCGTTGGTGGTTGGTCAGAGGTCGAGGTGGTGCAGCACCGGCGCGGCGCCCAGCAGCACCGGCGCGCTGAGGGCGTCGGCGAGCATCTGGCGGACGTCCGCGAACGCCTGGCGGTGGACCAGGTCCGGCCGGTCGAGCCGGTAGCCGATGCCGAGCTGGCCTTCGCGAATACGCCAGCGCAGCCGGGCGGTGACCTCGGTCGCGGGCAGCCCGACGAACGGGGCGATCGCGATGGTGAACTCCGCGGGCACCTCCAGCCGGCCACTCGCTCCGGCCTTGGCGGTGGTCTCCTCGCTCCAGGCGAGCTGTACGTCGCCGGAATCCAGCCGGGCACCCCGGGAGAACGAGGCGTTGCGCCGACTCTGGAAGGTCAGGGCGATCTCCAGCATCGTCGCGGTGTCCGGGCTGACGATCGTGTGCGCGCGGTCTTCCAGGTGCTCGGCGAAGTCCTCCTGGCTCATCAGGGAGCCGTCGCGCCGAAGCCATGCCTTCCAGTCGTCGTCGTGCTTCAGCATCAGGACGGCCTGGTGATCGCGCCATCCGGCGGTGTAGCCGTTGGCGTGGTCGTTGAACGTGGCGGTGATCTTCGCGCCGTCCTGGTCGGCCCACACGGTGGTCGATGCGGTTGCCAGCCGGGCGACGTAGGCGGCGAAGTCGTTCGGCTCGGTGAGCAGTGCGGTTCCTCGCGGTCGGCGCGGCTGGTCGAGCAGGTTCTCGAGGTCGGTCGTGTCCACGCGCTCGTCGTTGCGCAGCGTGCGGACGACCACGGACTTCTCCGGGACCAGGTCGAACGGCTGCGGCGGGCTGGCCTCGTCGGCGCGGCGCTGGATGTCGGCGACCACGGCGGCCGTCTGGTCGTTGGTGGTGGGCACGAGGTCTCCTAGTCGTTGAACAGCGCGGTCTGACGCGGGTCATTGCGGATGAGTTCGCCGGACTCGGTGGCGAAGAAGATCGACTCGGAGCGCTCGTGCTCCGGCAGGCTGCACTTGATCTGGTCGGCGACCATGACCGCGCCGGGCGTGCGCTCCTGCGGCTTGATCTTCAGCGTGTAGGTGAGCGTCCCGGCCTTGCGGGTTTCCTCCACCGCCACCACGAGGTCGCGCAGCGCCTCGGACAGCTCGGCGTGGCTCTTGCCTCGGCGGTGTTCCATCAGGAACGCGGCGAAGTCGCGCGGTTCGGCCTTCTGGTCGGCGTGGGCTTCGGGGTGGGTCACGGGCGTTCCTTCTCTTCTCGCATCGCGGCGGCTTCCTCGCGGACGAGCCGGCGGACGTTGTGGACCAGGCCGATCCCGGCGCTGATCCCGAGCAGCGCGGCGGTCAGCAGGCGGATGGCGTCGGTGGCGCGCTTCATGGGGTGGCGGGCTCCTCGGTCGGTGTTTCGTCGGGCGGTGGTTCCAGCTGGCTGGGGCCGTCGGCGGGCTCGGCGTCGATCACCTCCCCGTCGATGTCGGGGGTGAGGTCGTCGAGCGCTTCGGCGTCGAGGTCGGTGCGGACCGTGCCTTCGGCCGCGATCGCGCGGTTCATGACTGTGGCCATCGGCAGCCACTTGGCGAGCTGGCGCACGGCGGTCTTGCGGGCCATCGCCTCCCAGTCGGTGACCCACGGTCCCTTCTTGCTCGCGCGGGAGCGGCCCCGGATGGCCTCGACGGCTCCGACGTCCAGCACCTCGAACTCGACGCCGCCGTCGGTCAGCGTCGCGGCGGCGTAGACGTCGGTGATGCCCCCGCGGTCCCCGCGCGCGGGGCGGTGGACGAGGTCTGGGTGCAGGCCGTAGGAGTACTCGAACTCGTCGGCTTCGTGCACGACGCGGGCGGAGATGTTCCGCAGCTGGCCGGAGTTCCACGCCAGCTTGATCAGTCCGCGATATCCGGGGATGAACGTGACCTGATCACCGAAGGGAACCAGGTACGCCTCGCCGAGAGGACCGGGCTCCAGCCCGAGCTGAGCCGACGTCATCAACGCGCCGAGCAGGGATTCCGGGCGACAGCGCATCAGGTCGCGGTTCTGCTTGATCACGGTGAGCGCCACGCGGGTGAAGCGCTCCGGATCGAGGGCCGTGCCGGTCAGCGCTCGCGCGATCTCCGGCTTCTGCCGCTCGATCAGCGTGCGGATGTCTCCGCCACCTCCGGCCGCCCCGGCGGTCTTGCGCTGGGCGAGCGCGGCCTTGGTGTTGGTGTTCGCGGTGCTTACTGCTGATCCCTCCTGGCTGTCGTGGAGTAGGTCAGCCGGCGGCTTGCGGGCCGCTCGGTGACGAAGGTGGCGTACAGGTCCGGTTCCTCGGCGGCGAACGCCGCGTGGTCGACCGAACGCGAGGGCGTCGCCGGGGCCTTGTGGCTGGCGACCTTGGCTCCGTCGAGATGCGCTTCCTCGGCTTCCCCCATCTCGGCGCGTAGCTGGTTGTCGATGCCGGTCCGCTCGGACTCCAGCAACTTGATCTGCTCGCTCAGCTCGTGGCGGCGCGCAAGGTGCTTGTGCCACAGGGGATCGAGGTCGACGACTTCGCCGGGCTTCGACGGCCAGCGCGACAACGCGCGCCGCGTCAGGTCGGAGGCGTCGGCGGGCGGCGGTTCGTCGCGCTGGACGAAACCCCAGAACTCGGTCGCGCCGTCCACCAGGTCGCCGATCAGGTCGTCGTCGCGCTCGATGACCCGTTCGAGGTAGGTGTTCGTGTCCAGGAGCGCGACGAGGAACGTCCGGGGTGCGCCGAGCAGGCTCATGTACCACTGCACCTGGCAGACGTAGTGGATCGGTACGCCGTCGTCGGCCCAGTCGGCGACCGAGCGGTGCCCGCCGGTCTTGGCTTCGACGATTCCTGCCAGCTCGCCGGAGTACTCCCACGCCAGGCCATCGACGTTGGCGAGCTTCCAGGCGTGCTCGCGGTCGGCGTAGACGCCTTCGCCGCCGGTGAGCACGTACTCGGGGTGCCGGTCGTCCCACTCCCGCAGTAGCACCGGTTCCAGCAGGTTGCCCCAGTGCATCCGCTCGGTGGCTGCCTGGTCGAACTCGGCTTCGACCCGTCGGGTCTTCTCCAACCACAACTGGAAGGGCGTCTTCCACGGATTGAGCCCGCACGCTGCTGCTACGTCGGAACCGCCGAGCCCGAAGGTCCGGGCGAACAGCCAGTCGTCGTGGGGTGCGTCGGCCGGGAGAACGACCGGCACGTCCAGGTGCCCGGCGGTCATGATGCGCACCTCGGCGCACGGCGCGGTGCTGTTTGTGAGATGTCACCGATCCGCAGCGGGGCCTCCGAGACCCACCAGCGCTCGGGCCGGGTGTTCTCCTCCAGCACGTCGATCAAGGCGCGGGGCACCTTGTGCACGAGCGCCCACCCGCGCCAGGACACGATGGTGGCCGTCGACTGAACGGACACCCGGATCAGCGTTCGATCGCAGGTGATCCAGTTCGACGTCAGTCCGAGTGCCCATCGGTCCGGCATGGCGAGATCGGTCAGCCAGACCAGCCTCGCGCCGAGCAGCGGGTGCCTGTTCAGGCGAAGAACGCCGGACTGCTCGATGCCGCGAGCACGGTGTTCACAGGTGTAGTGGTAGTACGCCCTGGGCTTCGGCAATCACTGACCACCGGCCCGAACGTTGACGGGATGGGCGCGGAACCACTCGTGTGCGTCGTACATGGCGACCGAGTGCGCGGTGGTGTTGCGCTTGTTCGAGGCGCTGATCGCCTCGCGATGCGACTGCGGCAGCCGCAGCCAGCAACCTCGGCACGCGAAGAATGGGGATCGGACCTGTCGTCCGCAACGCCCGGGGCAGTCGTGGGTTCGGTTGCGTGCTGCCTTCAGCCCTGATCACCGTCGCCGCTGTCGTCGGCGTTCTGGTTGCTGGCCTCCTCGGTCGCGGCCGGCGACCCGTGGGCGAGCAGCGATGGCAGCTGGTCGCGCAGGGCGTCCATCGTTTCGTTGAACACGGGGGTCTCCTGATCGCGGCTCTCGAAGGCGGCGGCCAGTGTCGTCTCGTGGTCGGTCTGGTTCCCTGTCACAGCAGCACCCCTCCAATCGTGAAGCCGACGGCGAAGCCGAGGCTGGTCGTGGTGACCACCAGCGCGGCCACGAGCCGTGGTGCGGCGCGAATCGCCGACGCCGCCCGGCGCAGCGAGGCCACGCCGCGGTCGATGTGGCTGAGCCGTGCGTGCCTGCCGGTCGGAACGTCGAACATCAGTCGGGCTCCCATCCCGCCTCCCCATCGGTGGTCAAAGGCGCGGCACGGCCCCGCATCGGGGTAGGGGCGTGCCGCCCCGCACTAAGGTGATGTCGTCAGGCGCTCTTGCGAGAGCGCTCGGCGCGCTCGGCCTTGGACCGGTTCTTGGCGCCTTCCTCGGCACGCCGGGCGAAGTAGTCCCTGATCCAGGACTCCTTGACGTAGGTCCGGCCCCCGTGCTGGAACGTCGCGATCCAACCCCTCCGCCGGTACCGGTAGAAGGTCGGCTTCGTGATGTTCAGTCGTTGTAGAACTTCGTCAAGTGGATACGCTTCCTCGTCAGCTGGGATCTGCACCACTCGCCCCCTTCCTTCGCTGTCCCATAGCTCCGCCCGACACATAACAGCAGGTAAAACCGCGCGTGCGCTTTGAGATACGAGGTTCGTTGGCGCCGAGCGGAGCGTCCTCGACGTTGCCACCCCGCTTGCGGAATTGCCAACTTTTCTAGCGAATGTGAGACGACGCGCGCCCAATCTGGTGGCGTCGTGAGACGACAGCTACGCCGATCGAGTGTTAGAGCGGGGTCACGGCATGGAACTAGACAGAAGCTTGACAAGATCGCTTCCACCCGAATGGCCTACCGTTCGCACTTGCGGAACGCGAGACCATATGGCCACCCAAGCACCTCCAGTTGAAGGATCAACGCGCATGCCAGCTGAGCACCTCGAAGCCCTCTTCGCTCGCGCGAGGCCGGGGGTGCCTCGGGAGCAGCTCGCCGAGGAAGCCGGCATCGCACTCCATCAGATCAACTACCTGTTCCGCCCTGAGCGCCCCGACCGGTTGCCGAAGTGGGAGATGGTCCGCGCAGTCGCGAAGATGCTCAGGGTCGAGGTCAACGAGGTCGTGCAGGCGATGGCTGCCGACGACGGCATCGACCTGGAGTCCGAAGCCGAACGCGACGAACAAGAGATGCTGACCGAATACAGAGCGTTATCCAGGAGGGATCAACGTGTCGCCCGCGCAGTCCTGCGCACGCTCGGGGAGTGTCCTTAACGGCTTACGCTCAGTAGCACACGTGTGATATTCATGTTTAGTCGTAGCCGCGATAGGGCTATATGCAGGCCAGACGTGTGCCATTCGGTCGAGGGGGTCTCAGCCGAGCACTCGACGAGGGAGTGACGCTCAGTGCTGGACGGGATCGTGTGGGTGTTGGGGCCTGACGACCAGGCGCAGCCGATTGAGTTCAACGACCACGACGGCCGGATGCTGATCAGCTGGCGCGCTGGGCAGCCTCCGACGCTTGGCATGTTTCAGCTCCTCAACAGGCTCACCAACGAGCATGGGGAGCGATCCTGGGGGCGGATCGAGTGGGCCAGCGGCCCCGAGGGGCAGGCACGGGCCATCGAGGTGGAGGACCGGGACGGCCACATGCTCATCCACTGGCGGAACGGGCAGCCCCCCACGTCCGGCATGATCGAACTGCTCAACAGGTTCACTGCCGAGGTCGCGGACGGACGTGAGGAGCCACCCCGGGCCTGCTAGCTAGCGGTCGCCTCCGTGTTCCCCGGCTCCTGTTCCCGGGGCGGAAACTGGATCACCTCGGCGGGCTGGCCTGCCTGGGCTTGCTGGGCGCGCGCCATCCAGTCGCGCTGTCGTTTCGTGTCAACGGCCTTGATGTACTTCTGGGAGGTCGACAGGTTCTTGTGGCGCAGTACGGCCATGATCACTGGAGCTGGGGCATCGGCCTCCGCGAGGTTGTTCCCGCAGTTGTGCCGCAGGTGATGGAACACTGGACGCGCGCCTGGCAAGCCAGACCGCTCCCACGTCTTCTTGAGCAGCTTGTTCGGCTCGTACGACTCAATGGGCTTGCCCCGCGTGTTGATGAAGACGAAGTCCTCCGGCCCGACAGTGCCGCGCCACTTCCGCAGCACCTTCAATGCGGTGACAACCACCGGGGGAAGCGCCACCGGCTCAGCTACGGTGCCCTTCGGGAACGTTCGCAGCGTCCGCCCCGGGTCCATCACGTCCGAGACCAAGACGTGCGGGTTGCTGCCGTCGAGATCGAGCCGCTCCCAACGGAGGCCGGCGACCTCTCCGGCGCGGAGCCCGACGAAGTAGCCGAGCAAGAGCGCTGGCCAGAACCACGTCGGAGCGAAAACGAGCAGGACGTACAGCTCCTGCTCAGTGAGGTAGCGCGGCTGCCGGTTCCGATGCGCCTTGACCCAGATGTCGGCCGCCGGGTTGTCCGGTCGCACGCCATCCTTCTGGGCCTGCTTCATGATCCCCCGGAGGACCCACATACGCGCCTGGCGGGTGGATGTCGACATGCCGCGAGCCTCTTCACGCGCGTCCCAAGCTCTGAAGTCGGTCTCGGTCAGCTCGTCCATCATCTGCTTGCCGAACTCACGACACAGGGTATTGACGCCGTATCGCCGCTGCCTGCGGGTGCGGACGGTGCCACCCTGCGCGGGAAGCCAAAGCTGCGCGTACTCCTCGAACGAGAACCGCCTCGACTGTCGCTGTACCGGGATGCCCGCGTCGACGTAGGTGCCGTCGATCCGCTGGAGCATGACCTTCGCTGCGGCCTCGGCCTGCTCGTAGAAGTGGAACGTCTTGGAGCCATCCGGAGCAGTGACGCTCTGCTTCTTTTGAGCTACCGCGTTCCAGACGTAGGCCCGGTACCGCGTACCGGACGCCCGTTGAATTTCCTCAACGCTGTACCCCAGACCGCGCCTGGGCTTCCGTGTCCTTGCCGCCATCGAGGGATCTGCCTTTCGCCGTGCGCACGCGCGGCGATCCCTGCTGGGTGTGACGGTAACCCTACGACAAGGAGCTGATCAAGCGGTGTGGGCGAAGTCCATGCCCACACCCACGACGAAGGTCGTTTAGAGATCCACTTACGGGCCTCTGACCTGCGGCGATGCTTGATCATCTTCCTGCCATCTGCTCGGGCTCCCTCAAGTTCCCTTAGCACATCTTGATCGAGTCAGTGACCGATACCCTAGTGCGCCACGCCTCACACAGGCCGGTTCCATCACATCGCGGTCACCGAGGGGGTTAGCCTGGTAGGCGCATCAGCGGATTCAAGATCGAGATCGAGACGGATAGAGGCGAGCCCCAGCCGTGTCCAGCAGCAGCCCTGCGTCACAGTTCGGCCCCAACGAGTGGCTGGTCGAAGAGATGTACGACCAGTTCCTCGCCGACCCTTCCTCAGTCGATGCCGCATGGCACGACTTCTTCGCGGACTTCAAGCCGACGCAGAGCGCGCAGGCCAAGGCGGACACCGCCCGGCAGCAGGCCGACGCCAAGCCCGCCACCAACGGCCAGGCCGCCCAGCCGTCGCCCAAGGCCGTGCAGAACGCGGAGTCGGCGGCCAAGCAAGCCGCGCCGACCAAGCCGGCCCCGAAGGCCGAGCCGAAGGCGGCGCCGAAGCCGGCGGCCGCGAAGGCCGAGCCCAAGGCCGAGGCGAAGAAGGAAGAGCCGGAGTCGAAGCAGCTGCGCGGCGCCGCGGCGGCCATCGCCAAGAACATGGACGCCTCGCTGAGCGTCCCCACCGCGACCAGCGTGCGCGCGGTCCCGGCCAAGCTGATGGCGGACAACCGCATCGTCATCAACAACCACCTCAAGCGCACGCGCGGCGGCAAGATCTCCTTCACGCACCTCATCGGCTACGCCATGGTGCGGGCGCTGAAGGCCTACCCGAACATGAACCGGCACTACCAGCTGATCGACGGCAAGCCGTTCGCGATCACGCCGGAGCACGTCAACTTCGGGCTCGCCATCGACATGAAGGGCAAGGACGGCTCCCGCACGCTCGTCGTGGCCTCGATCAAGGGCTGCGAGGACATGACGTTCCTGCAGTTCTGGCAGGCGTACGAGGAGATCGTCAAGAAGGCCCGCAACAACAAGCTGACGGCCGACGACTTCTCCGGCACCACCATCTCGCTGACCAACCCGGGCGGCATCGGCACCAACCACTCGGTGCCGCGCCTGCAGGCCGGCCAGGGCGCCATCATCGGCGTCGGCGCCATGCAGTACCCGGCCGCCTTCGAGGGCACCAGCGAGAAGACCCTGGTCGACCTCGGCATCAGCAAGATCATGACGCTGACCTCGACCTACGACCACCGCATCATCCAGGGCGCGGAGTCGGGCGAGTTCCTCAAGCGCATCCACCAGCTGCTGCTCGGCGAAGACGGCTTCTACGACGACGTCTTCACCAGCCTGCGCCTGCCGTACGAGCCGATCCGCTGGGTCGCCGACATCCCGGACGGCCCGGTCGACAAGACCGCCCGCGTGATCGAGCTGATCGACGCGTTCCGGATGCGCGGCCACCTGATGGCCGACACCGACCCGCTGAACTACCGCCAGCGCAGCCACGCCGACCTGGACGTCCTTTCCCACAACCTGACCCTGTGGGACCTCGACCGCGAGTTCCCGGTCGGCGGCTTCGCCGGCCAGGAGCGGATGAAGCTGCGCGACATCCTGGGCGTGCTGCGCAACTCGTACTGCCGCACGGTCGGCATCGAGTACACCCACATCCTCGACCCCGAGGAGCGCCGCTGGATCCAGGAGCGCGTCGAGATCCCGCACGAGAAGCCGGACCCCGCGGTCCAGAAGTACGTGCTCTCGAAGCTGAACGCCGCCGAGGCGTTCGAGACGTTCCTGCAGACCAAGTACGTCGGCCAGAAGCGGTTCTCCCTCGAAGGCGGCGAGACGGCGATCCCGCTGCTGGACACGCTGCTGGACAAGGCCGCCGAGCACGAGCTCGACGAGGTCGTCATCGGCATGCCGCACCGCGGCCGGCTGAACGTGCTGGCCAACATCGTCGGCAAGCCGATCAGCCAGATCTTCCAGGAGTTCGAGGGCAACCTCGACCCGGGCCAGGCGCACGGCTCCGGTGACGTGAAGTACCACCTCGGCGCCGAGGGCAAGTACTTCCGGATGTTCGGCGACGGCGAGACGAAGGTGTCGCTGACCGCGAACCCGTCCCACCTGGAGACGGTCGACCCGGTCCTCGAGGGCATCGTCCGCGCGAAGCAGGACATCCTCGACAAGGGCGGCGAGGGCTACACCGTCCTGCCGGTCCTGATGCACGGCGACGCGGCCTTCGCGGGCCAGGGCGTGGTGGCCGAGACGCTGAACCTGGCGCTGCTGCGCGGGTACCGCACCGGCGGCACCGTGCACGTCATCGTCAACAACCAGGTCGGCTTCACGACCGCGCCGGAGCACTCCCGCTCGAGCCAGTACGCCACCGACGTCGCGAAGATGATCGGCTCGCCGATCTTCCACGTGAACGGCGACGACCCCGAAGCCGCGCACTGGGTGGCCAAGCTGGCCGTCGAGTACCGGCAGGCGTTCCACAAGGACGTCGTCATCGACCTCATCTGCTACCGCCGCCGTGGGCACAACGAGGGTGACGACCCGTCGATGACGCAGCCGGCGATGTACGACATCATCGACACCAAGCGCTCGGTCCGGAAGACCTACACCGAGTCGCTGATCGGCCGCGGCGACATCTCCGTCGAGGAGGCCGAGGCCGCGCTGCGCGACTTCTCGAGCCAGCTGGAGCACGTCTTCAACGAGGTCCGCGAGCTGGAGAAGCACCCCGCGAAGGCCAGCCCCTCCGTCGAGGAGGAGCAGCAGGTGCCGGCCAAGGTCAAGACGTCGGTCGCGAACGAGGTCATCGAGCGCATCGGCGACGCGTTCGTCCAGGTGCCCGAGGGCTTCACGCCGCACCCGCGCGTCAAGCCGGTGATGGAGCGCCGCCACAAGATGTCCCGCGAGGGCGACATCGACTGGGCGTTCGGCGAGCTGCTGGCGTTCGGGTCGCTGGCGATGGAGGGCCGGCTGGTCCGGCTGTCCGGCCAGGACTCCCGCCGCGGCACGTTCACCCAGCGGCACTCGGTCTTCATCGACCGCAAGACCGGCCAGGAGTACGCACCGCTGCAGAACCTGGCCGACGGCCAGGGCCGCGTGATGATCTACGACTCGGCGCTGTCGGAGTACGCGGCCGTCGGCTTCGAGTACGGCTACTCGGTGGCGAACTCCGAGGCGCTGGTGATGTGGGAAGCGCAGTTCGGTGACTTCGTCAACGGCGCGCAGACCGTCATCGACGAGTACATCTCCTCGGGCGAGGCCAAGTGGGGCCAGCGCTCGGACGTCGTGCTGCTGCTGCCGCACGGCCACGAGGGCCAGGGCCCGGACCACACGTCCGGCCGCATCGAGCGCTTCCTCTCGCTGTGCGCGGAGGGCTCGATGACGGTGGCGGTCCCGTCCACCCCGGCGAACTACTTCCACCTGCTGCGCCGCCACGCCCTCGACGGCATCCAGCGCCCGCTGGTCGTCTTCACGCCGAAGTCGATGCTGCGCAACAAGGCCGCGACGTCGGCGGTCGGGGACTTCACCGGCGAAAGCCGCTTCATGTCCGTCATCGACGACGTCACGCCGGACCCGTCGAAGATCCGCAAGGTGCTGCTGACCTCCGGGAAGCTGTACTGGGAGCTGGTGGCGGAGCGGGCGAAGCGCGAGGCCGACGACGTCGCGATCGTGCGGATCGAGCAGTACTACCCGCTGCCGAAGAAGAAGCTGCTGGCGGCGCTGGAGCGGTACACGAACGCGACGCAGGTCGCGTGGGTCCAGGAGGAGCCGGAGAACCAGGGTGCGTGGCCGTTCTTCGGCCTGAACCTGCCCCGGAAGTTCCCGGAGGTCCTCTCGGGCCTGCAGGTCGTGTCGCGCCGTCCGATGGCGGCGCCGTCGGCGGGTTCGTCGAAGGTGCACGAGGTCGAGCAGAAGGCGCTGATCGCGAAGGCGTTCGACTGAGGTTTCCGAGAACGGGCCTCCTCACGGTTCGCCGTGAGGAGGCCCGTTTTTCTATTCGAGGGACTCGGAAGCGGCCTTGGCCAGGTTGTGCGCGTTGCGGCGGCACCGTTCGACGTTCCGGTCGCTGGTGTCGGCGGCGGTGACGACCACGGTCACGTCGACGTTGCCCTGGTAGAACCGCACGCCGCACTGCAGGGGCCCGCTTTGGTCGTAGTCGACGTCGGCCGCTTTGGTCGCCTTCCCGATCTTCTCGGTGATCGGCTTGGCGCCGCGGTCCACTTCGATCTCGTAGCCCGCCTTCGCGTACCCGGGGCCTTCCCCGGAGCCGGGCTGGGTCGACTTGGCCAGGAACATCGAGAGTGTGCCGGACGACGACCCGGACTTCGTCCACGAGCAGCTGAGCTGCGAGAGCTGGATCTTGTCGTCCGAGGTACTGGCGGGCTCGGCCGGGCTGTCACTGCTCAACGGCGGCAGGTTGTCCATCCGGCTCCCGACCTCGCTGCACCGGGGCAGCGAGCGGTACTTGTCGGGTTCGCCGGCCGAAGCGGTCGAGGACGGCGCGGCCGCGGACGGCTTCTGGTCGGCGGTGAGCAGGAAGAAGGCCCCGATCCCCGCCCCGGCCAGCACGAGCACGCCGACGACCACCAGCGCGACGATCAGCGCGGTCTTCCCCCCGGACTTGGGCGGCGGGTAGCCGGGCGGCTGTGACTGGTAGGGCTGGTACTGCGGATACGGGTATTGAGGTCCTTGCTGCACGAATCGGACACTAGGCCATCCGCGCGGGGCGAGCAGGCCGTTCACCCGAAATCGTCAGTGCCCGGCCGGTCCTCAGCCGCGCACGGCCGCCGCCACCCGGGCCGCGTCCTCGATGGCCTGCTCCGGGGACTCCTCGGGCAGCGGCAGCAGCACCACCGAGCCGCTGCCCGCGTCGTGCAGGGCCCGGACCGAGGCCGCGCAGGTGTCCAGGTCGCCGCAGATCGCCAAGCGGTCGATCCACTCCGGGCGCAGGCCCGCGGCCAGTTCGTCCACTGTGGACGTCGAGTCCAGCAGCGCCAGCAGCTCGGCCGCGAACGGCAAGCCCTCGACCTGCACCCGCGAGCCCGGCGTCAGGGACTCCGCGACCGTCTTACGGGCCCGCTCGCGGTCGCCCAGGGCCAGCCAGTTGTACGTCACCAGGGCGTGCGGGCCCGTCGCCGCGATGCCCGCCAGCGCCGTCCGGACGTACTCCGGCGGGGCCGGCTCGGCCAGGATCGTGCCGTCCGCCGCCGTGCCCGCGATCGCCAGGGACTTCGGGCGGCGCACGCCCGCCACCAGCGGGGGCGGCGAGGCCGGCGGGAACACCAGCTCGACTTCGTCGAGGTGGACGTGCCGGCCGTCCATCGAGACGCGCTCGCCCGCCAGCAGCCGCCGGACCGCCACCAGCGTCTCCTCCAGCGCCGCCAGGGGCGACTCCGGGTACGCGCCGATCTGCCGCATCCACGACGCGACGCCGTGGCCGAACCCGGCGATCAGGCGGTCCGGGTGCAGCTCGGCCAGCGCCGCGATCTCCATCGCCGCGATCGCCGGGTTGCGCGCCACCGCCGGCAGCACGCCGATGCCCACCTTGATCGTCGACGTCACCGCCAGCGCCGTCGCGACCGTAGCGACGCCGGCCGCCCAGAAGCAGTCCTCGACCAGCCAAAGCTCGTCGAGACCGGCGTCCTCGGCCTGACGCGCGAGGTCGCGCAGCTTGGCCGGTGGCTGCTCGCGGTTGATCCGGACGCCGACCGACCTCGTGGGTGCGTACACGCGTGGCTCCTGTTCAGATCCGGGAGAACGCGGGCGCGTACTCGAAGGCGCCCGCCTGGGTGGGTTCGTACGCGGCCAGCGTCCGCGCCTGGAAGTGCTCGCCCCACTGCGGATCCGGGGCGGTGATCGACAGGTCCGACGCCGTGACGAAGCCGAACCGCGAGTAGTAGGCCGGGTTGCCGAGCAGGACGACCAGGCCGTGGCCGAGGGCGTCCGCCGCGCCGACGACGGCGTGCATCAGCGCGGAGCCGACACCGGCGGCTTGGTGCGCGGGCAGCACGCCGAGCGGCCCGAGCCCGACGGCGGCTTCGGCGTCTTCGCCGAGGCGAGCCCGGCTGCAGCAGACGTGCCCGACGACGGTGTTGCCGCGGACGGCCACCAGCGAGAGGGCGTCGATCAGGTCGCCGTCGGCGCGGAGTTCGTCGACGAGGGGCGCCTCGATCGGGGTGACGCCGGGTTCGCGCCGGAACGCTTCGCTGTGGACGGCGTGGATCGCCGCCTGATCGGCGAGCGTCTCGCGGCGGATCAGCATGGTCGCCACCTTGCCCGCGCCGGCCGCGGACGGCAATCGGGTTTCGGCTCCCGGCCGGGCGCGGAAAGCAGTTCGCGCACCACGGCCGGCGTGTCAGGATCGAGGCATGCCGGTCGACCCGCACCTCCTGCTGGCCTTTCTCGTCACCACCGCGATCGCCATGGTGACGCCCGGCCCGGACATGCTCTTCATCCTCGGCTGCGGCATGCGCGGCGGCCCGAAAGCCGGGCTGCTCGCCACCGCGGGGGTCGCCACCAGCGAGGCCATCCACGTCGCCGTCGCCGCGGCCGGGCTGGCCGCGCTCTTCGCCGCCGTTCCCGTGGCCTTCACCGTCGTCCGGATCGCCGGGGCCGCGTACCTCATCTACCTGGGCGTCCAGGCCATCCGGAACCGCAAGCCGCTCGTGGAGCGGAAGAGCGACCGCGCCTACCTTTCCGGCCTGCTCACCAACCTGCTCAACCCCAAGATGGTCACCTTCACCATCGCCTTCCTGCCGCAGTTCATCGACCCCGCCCGCGGCCACCTCTGGCTGCAGTTCGCCGTCCTCGGGGCGATCATGATCGCGTTCGAGTTCCTCGTCGACGGCACCGTCGGCGTGCTCGCCGGCCGGCTCGGCGGGTGGGTCCGCAAGAAGAAGAACCAGCGGCGGATCGAGGTCGCCACCGGCGGGATCTTCATCGGCCTCGGCCTCAAACTGGCCGCCGACGCCTAAGCGCGCAGGCCGTCGACGATCACCGCGACGATCCGGGGCGCGCGCGCATCCCACTCCGCTTCCGGGATCCGGGACAACGCCCCGAGCAGCAGGATGACGTCGGCGGCGTCGACACCGGCGCGGATCTCCCCCGCAGCCTGCCCCCGGTCCAGCAGCGTTTCGAGCGCCTGGTCGAGCCGGTGGTGCTGACCGTCGTAGAGGTCCTGCCACGCCGGCACCTCGATCGCCGCCATGACGCCGCGTTTGACGCGCGCGTACTCGACCAGCCGGTCCAGCCAGCGGGCCAGCGCGTCCAGCGGGGAGTGCTCGGCCAACAGCGGGGCCACCGTGCCGACGAGCTGCGTCAGCTCGGCCCGGTAGACCTCCGCCAGCAGGTGCTCGCGCGTCGGGAAGTGCCGGTAGAGCGTGCCCTGCCCGACGCCCGCGGCCTTGGCGACCCGGTGCAGCTTCAGCTCCTCGGCCGCGCCGTTGGACTCGCTCAGCTCGGCCCGGGCGGCCTCGACGATCCGGTCGCGGTTGGCGACGGCGTCCGAACGCGGCAAGACGGCTCCTCGGATAAGCGGACAACTGTCCGGTAAGCTTAAGCGGACAGTTGTCAGTTTAGCGGGAGGTGCCATGTCGAACGGACTGGACAAGGTCGTCGCCATCACGGGCGCGAGCAGCGGAATCGGTGAGGCGACGGCCGTCGGGCTGGCGAGCCGTGGCGCGGCTGTCGTGCTGGGCGCCCGGCGCACCGAAAGGCTGGAAGTGCTCGTGCAGAAGATCCGCGCCGACGGCGGCCGCGCGGAACTGCTGGACGTCGACGTGACCCGCCGGGCCGATCTCGAGCGGCTCGTCGCCCTCGCCGTCGAGCGCTTCGGCCGCCTCGACGTCCTGGTGGCCAACGCCGGCGTCGCCCGGATCGCACCGATGAGCGCCCTCGACGTCGAAGACTGGGACGCGATGATCGACGTCAACCTCCGTGGTGTGCTGCACGGCATCGCCGCCGCGCTGCCGGTGTTCCGCGCGCAGGGCCGCGGGCACTTCGTGACGACCGTCTCGACGTCGGGGCTGAAGATCGTCCCGACCCAGGCCGTCTACGCGGGCACCAAGAACGCCGTGCGCACGCTGCTGGAGGCGCTGCGCCAGGAGTCGACCGACGGCGTCCTGCGCACGACGTCGATCTCGCCCGGGTACGTGCGCACCGAGCTGGTCGACCACGTCGAGATCGGCGACCTCACCATCCGCCCCACCCGGCAAGGCTGAGCGGTGGGCGAGCGCGACTGGCGGGTGCTGCTGCTGGGCGGCGCGTCCGGCACCGGCAAGAGCCGGCTCAGCTACCCGCTGGCCCGGCGGTACGAGGTGCCGATCGTCGAGGTGGACGACCTCGTTCTCGCCGTGCAGCGGATGACCACCCCGGCGCAGCAGCCGCTGGTGCACTACTGGGACACCCATCCGGACGCCGGCAGCCTGCCGGTGCCGCGGGTCCTGGAGCTGCAGATCGCGGTGGCCGAGGCGCTGCAGCCGGCGCTGGAGGCGGTGATCGGCAACCACCTGGAGACCGGCACCCCGGTCGTCATCGAGGGCGACTACCTGCTGCCCGCGCTGGCCGCGCAGGACTCGTTCGCCGGCCAGGCGGCCGGCGGCCGGGTCCGCGCGGTATTCCTGCACGAACCCGACCCCGGCCGGCTGGTGGCCAACTACTTGGAGCGGGAACCGGACGAGGGCGAGCAGCGCAGCCGGGCACAGGTCAGCGCCCGCTACGGCGACTGGCTGGCCGCGCGGGCCGGCGAACTCGGGATCCCGGTCCTCACCGCGCGACCGTGGGCCACCGCGCTGGACCGGCTGTGCGCCTTGCTGGACGCTCCCCGCGGAGGCGCAGGCTAGGCCCGCGCGAGGAAGTCCTCCGCGATGTCCAGGGGATTCCGCTTCTCCTCGGTGAACTCGACGTTCAGCCGCGTCAGCTGTTCGGTGGTCAGCGCCGCCGAGACGCGGTTCAGCGCCGCCACTTCGGCGGGCGACAGCGTTCCCTTCGCCACCAGGGGCACGATGTTCTGCGCCGGGAACATGTTCTTGTCGTCGACCAGCGGCACGAACCCGTTCGCCGCGATCGTCGACGACGTGCTGAACAGGTCCGCCACCTGGACGTCGCCCGACTTCAGCGCCGCCACCGTCACCGGGCCGCCCGTGTCCGTCGTGCGGATTTCTTTGAACTCGCAGCCGTACAGCGACTTGATCTTGTCCTTCCAGCGGCTGCTCCACTGGCCCGGCCCGCCGAACACCAGCTCGCCGCAGCGCTTCCCCAGGTCGGAGAACGTTTTGACGCCCGACGCCGCCAGCTGCGGCCCGACGACGAGTAGGTCCTTGTCTTCGGCCGGAGCCTGGTCCAGGACCTCGAAGCCGGCCGGGATCTTCTGCTTCAGCTGGGCGTAGACGTCCTGGGACGTCGTCGCCGTGGTGTCCTTGTCGAAGTACCGCAACAGGTTCCCGCTGTAGTCCGGGACCACCGACAGCGACTTGTCCTGCAGTGCCTTGACGACGACCTCGCGGCTGCCCACCGGCGGCCGCACGGTCACGTTCGAAGCACCCGCCTGCCGCAGCGCCCCGGCGTAGATCTGGGCCAGCAACAGGCTTTCCCCGACGTCGGACGCCCCGATGATGATGTCGCCGGACGTGCCGCCCTCGCCGCCACCGGCCAGCGGGTTGCCGCAACCGGCGGCCAGGACCAAGACCGCCACGAGGGAAACCAGCCGCTTCACGCCGTCACCTTCTTCGCGGCCGCCGCGAGCCGGACGCCCCGCGGCACCAAAGCGCGGTTCAGCAAGGAAAAGAGCAGGTCGAGGACGATGGCCAGCAGCGTCGTCAGCAGGGCGCCCGCGATGACCTCGGAGTAGTCCAAAATGGCCAGTCCGTCGAGCAGGAACCGGCCCAGGCCACCGAGTCCGACGTACGCGGCCACCGCGGCGGTCGCCACGAGCTGGAGCACGGCGTTGCGGATGCCGCCGAGCACGAGCGGCAGCGAGATCGGCACCTCGACCTTCCACAGCCGCTGCCAGCCGGTCATCCCGACGCCTTCGGCGGCGTCGACCACGCCGTGGTCGGTCGCCTGCAGCCCCGCGTACGTGCCGGCCAGGATCGGCGGCACGGCCAGCACGACGAGCCCGATGATCGTCGAGGTGACGCTCTCGGTGAAGAGCAGGAACAGGAACGTCACCAGGCCCAGCGTCGGCAGGGCGCGGATGGCGTTGCCGACGCTCACCAGCGCGACGCCGCCGCGGCCGGTGTGGCCGACGAACAACCCCAGCGGCACCGCGATGACCAGCGCGATCACCAGCGACAGCCCGGTGTAGCCGAGGTGTTCCAGCAGCCGCTGCGGGACGCCGTCGGGCCCGGACCAGTGCGCCGGGTCGCCGAACCAGCGGAAGAGGTCGGTGATCATGCGGCTCCCACCCGGGTCCACGGCGTCAGCAGGTTTCGCGCGCCCACCAGCACGAGGTCGACGACCAGTGCCAGCAGCAGCGTCAGCACGATGCCGACCACGATCGGCGAGAAGTACTCGCGCTGGAAGCCGTCGGTGAACAGCACGCCGAGGCCGCCGGTGCCGATCAGCGCGCCGACGCTGACCAGGCTGATGTTGCTGACCGACGCGACCCGCACGCCGGCAGCCAGCACCGGCACCGACAGCGGCAGTTCGACGGCGAAGAAGCACCGCACCGGCTTGTAGCCGACCGCGGTCGCGGCGGCGACCACCGGCGGCGGCACCGCGTCGAGGGCGTCGAGCACCGGCCGGACCAGCAGCGCCGTGGTGTAGATGGTCAGCGCGACGACGACGTTGACGCTGTCCAGGATCTTCGACCCGATCAGGCCGGGGATGACGACGAACAGCGCGAGCGAGGGGATCGTGTAGAGCAGGTTCGCCACGACCATCAGCACCTGCCGCGCGGGCCGCCAGCGGTGGCCGAGCCAGCCCGCCGCGATCGCCAGCACGATGCCGAGCACCAGCGGGAGCAGCGCCAGGTAGACGTGGTCGCCCAGGTCGCCGAGGATCTGGCCGCGGTTGTTCGCGCTGCTCAGGTACCGCCCGAGCTCGTCGAAGAAGCTCATGACGCCTGGGGCGTGCCCTCGATGACGTCCAGGACCTGCCGCGCGACCACGGCGCCGAGCACGCGGTGTTCTTCGTCGACGACCACACCGAGGCTGGCCGGCGACGACAGCGCCGCGTCGAGCGCACCGCGGATCGGGGTGCCCCGCACCCACAGCGATCCGCCGGCCACGAGGTCGTCTTCGGACAGTGCGCCGTCCACAGTGGAGTTCGGCGGCAGCCAGCCGCGGGGCTGCTTCTCGGTGTTGACTGCCAGCCGCCAGCCGTCGCTCGCCGCGACGGTGGCGCCGACCTCGATCAGCTCCAGCTCCTTGACCTCGACTCCTTCGGCGGAGAGGAACGACAGGCCGCGGTAGCCGCGGTCGCGGCCGACGAAGGACGCGACGAAGTCGTCCACCGGGTGCCGGAGGACGTCGGCGGGCGTGCCGTACTGGGCCAGCTTGCCGCCGACCCGCATCACCGCGACCTTGTCGCCGAGCCGGACGGCCTCGTCGATGTCGTGCGTGACGAACACGATCGTCTTGCCCAGCTGCGACTGCAGCCGCAGCAGCTCGTTCTGGAGGTCCTCGCGCACGATGGGGTCGACCGCGGAGAACGGCTCGTCCATCAGCAGCACCGGCGAGTCCGCGGCGAGCGCGCGGGCGACGCCGACGCGCTGCTGCTGGCCGCCGGAGAGCTGGGCCGGGTACCGCTTGCCGAGCTCGACCGGCAGGCCGATGATCTCCAGCAGCTCGGCGGCCCGCTTGCGCGCCTTCGCCTTGTCCCAGCCCGAAAGCAGCGGCACGGTGGCGATGTTGTCCAGGACCGTCCGATGTGGAAAGAGGCCGGCGTGCTGGATGACGTAGCCGATGCCGCGGCGCAGCAGGGCCGGGTCGCCCTCGGCGACGTCCTTGCCGTCCAGCAGCACCTGGCCGCCGGTCGGCTCGACCATCCGGTTGATCATCCGCAGCGACGTCGTCTTGCCGCAGCCGGACGGGCCGACGAACACGGTGATCGTGCCGTCTTCGACCGTGAGGTTCAGCTTGTCGACGGCGACCGTCCCATCCGGATACTGCTTGGTCACGTCGCGGAATTCGATGGTCACTGCCACTCCCCATGTCCCGGTGGATTCGACCGTAGCCGAGTCCGCGGTGGTTGGCACGCTGTTCCGCAGGGTGGCTACTAGGCTCAGAGTCCGTGAAGGCCCTCGACGACGTCCTCGCCGCGCACGGCGTCGGCGTCCGCCCGCTGTACCGCGTCCTCGACCTGCTGCGCACCGGCGACCACGACCTCGGCGAGCTGGTCCGGCTGAGCACCGCCCCGCGGCGCAGCGTGGAAGCCGTCCTCGCCGCGCTCGGCGACGACCTGGACCGCAGCGGCGACCGCCTGCGGATCGCCCCCGGCGTCGCGGCGTCGTACCTGCAGTACCGCGCGCCGCGCTACGCCGACCCGCTCGACGAGGCCGTCGCGGCGCACGAGCTGCTGCCGAAGGTCGCCGAGTGGGTGGCCGAGGTGCCGGCGCCGCTGGCCGCGCTCGACCACGTGCAGGCCACACCGGAGACCGTGCTGCGCCGCGCGCTCTGGCTGGACGCGCAGTACGACCTCACCGCCACCCGCCTGCTGTTCCTCGGCGACCACGACCTGACGTCGCTGGCCGTGCGGGCGATCTGCCCGTCGGCGGCCCTGACCGTCGCCGACCTCGACGAGCGCGTGCTCGCCTACCTCGACGACCGCGGCGGCCGCGAGATCCGGACCGTGCACGCGGACCTGCGCGTCGGGCTGCCACCCGCGTTGAGCAGCGGCTTCGACCTCGTGTTCAGCGACCCGCCGTACACGCCCGAAGGCATGGGGCTGTTCGCGGCGCGCGGGGTGCAGGCGCTGCGCGAGCCGAGCGAGGGACGGCTGCTCCTGGCGTACGGCTACAGCCCGCGGCACCCGGCGCTGGGTGCGCAGGTGCAGCGCTCGCTGGCGACGCTCGGGCTGACGTTCGAGGCGATCCTGCCGGGCTTCAACCGCTACTTCGGCGCTCAGGCGATCGGCAGCGCGGCGGACCTGTACGTCTGCCAGCCGACGGCGAAGGCCAAGAAGATGCGCAGCAGCAAGGCGATCTACACGCACGGGCCGCAGTCGGTGGAGGCGGCCGGGACGAAACCGGCGCTGCTGGAGAAGCTGAGGGAGATCGCCGGCGCGGGCGGCCTCGCGCTGGAGTCGCGGCCGGTGGACTGGTCGATCTCCGGCCCCGAGGGCGACGAGGTCGCGATGGACCTCTCGGCCGACCCGGGCCCGTGGCTGCTGCGGACACTGCTGGGCACCAACGCCCGGCGCCTGGCCCTGCTGCTGCCGAACGCCCACCCGGACCTGGCGGACCAGGCGTCCCAGGAAGCCCTGGCGTCGCTCGTGCGGGGGAAGTACGCGCTGCGGTACCTGCGGAGCACGCCGGACAACCGCCACGCGGTGGTGGTCGCGGAGGCGGTGGCGCACCAGGACGAGGTCCTCACCCGCGCCCACGCCCGGCTGGCGAACGTCTCCCTCGACGTCCCGGCCGACCTCACCGACCTGCGCCTGGTCGACGTCCCCCGCCACCGCCTGGCCGAACTCCTCGGCTGAAAGCGCCCCAATGTGGCGTTCGGTGCGTCCAACGCACCCAATGTGGCGTTCGGTGCGTTGGACGCAACCAACGCCACATTGGGG
>NZ_JBSGJD010000022.1:0-57836 GCF_053605405.1 Amycolatopsis sp. NPDC003861 | reverse complement strand
TCTCTTCCTATCTCTCCTTTTCCACCACCCGCCGGTGCGCCCGCGCCCCGGGGGCCCGGCCGCACGGGTGTAGCAACCCACAGATTTCCTGCAAAGGACGGATTTACCAGAATGGCGAACTACACCGCCGCTGACGTGAAGCGCCTGCGCGAGATGACCGGCGCCGGCATGATGGACTGCAAGAAGGCCCTCGAGGAGAACGGCGGCGACTTCGACAAGGCCGTCGAGTTCCTCCGGATCAAGGGCGCCAAGGACGTCGGCAAGCGTGCCGAGCGCGCCACCGCCGAGGGCCTGGTCACCGGCGACGGCGGCGTCCTCATCGAGCTCGACTCCGAGACCGACTTCGTCGCGAAGAACGCCGACTTCCAGGCGCTCGCCGCGAAGATCGTCGAGGTCGCGAAGTCGCTCAAGACCTCCGACGTCGAGGCGCTCAAGGGTGCCGAGCTCGACGGCAAGACCGTCAACGAGGTCGTCCAGGAACTGTCCGCCCGCATCGGCGAGAAGCTCGAGCTGCGCCGCGTCGTGGCCTTCGAGGGCCAGACCGCGACCTACCTGCACCGCCGCGGCTCCGACCTGCCGCCGGCCGTCGGTGTGCTCGTCGAGTTCACCGGTGACGACGCCGAGGCCGCTCGCGGGGCTGCCATGCAGGTCGCCGCGCTGCGTGCGAAGTACCTGACCCGCGACGAGGTGCCGGCCGACATCGTCGAGAACGAGCGCCGCATCGCCGAGCAGACCGCCCGCGAGGAAGGCAAGCCGGAGCAGGCCATGCCGAAGATCATCGAGGGCAAGGTCAACGCCTACTACAAGGACAACGTGCTGCTCGAGCAGCCGTCGGTCAAGGACAACAAGAAGACCGTGAAGGCCCTGCTGGACGAGGCCGGCGTGACGCTGACCAAGTTCGCGCGCTTCGAGGTCGGCCAGGCCTGAGGCCAGGTCCGGGCGTAGGTTTCACCCAGTGCCCCGTCTCCGTCCAATCGGGGACGGGGCACTGTCAGGTCTGGATATGACAAAAACAGGTCGAGAGGCCTAGGAGGCGACATAGATGGGTGACCGGGTCGAAGGTGGCTACCGGCGGGTGCTGCTGAAACTGGGCGGCGAGATGTTCGGCGGTGGTTCGATCGGCGTCGATCCCGACGTCGTGCACTCGGTCGCGCAGCAGATCGCCGACGTCGCCCGCACCGGTGTCCAGGTCGCGGTCGTGATCGGCGGCGGCAACTACTTCCGCGGCGCCGAGCTGTCGCAGCGCGGCATGGACCGCGACCGCGCCGACTACATGGCGATGCTGGGCACCGTGATGAACTGCCTGGCACTGCAGGACTTCCTGGAGAAGGAGGGCCTGCCCACCCGCGTGCAGACCGCCATCACGATGGGCCAGGTCGCCGAGCCCTACATCCCGCGCCGCGCTGAGCGGCACCTGGAGAAGGGCCGCGTCGTGATCTTCGGCGCCGGGGTCGGCATGCCGTACTTCTCCACCGACACCGCGGCCGCGCAGCGGGCGCTCGAGCTGGGCTGCGAAGCCGTGCTGATGGCGAAGGCCGTCGACGGCGTCTACACCGCGGACCCGAAGGCCGACCCCACCGCCGAGATGTTCCGCGAGATCACCCACCGCGAGGTGCTGGAGCGGGACCTCAAGGTCGCCGACGCGACGGCGTTCAGCCTTTGCATGGACAACAACATGCCGATCATCGTGTTCAACCTGCTCACCGAGGGGAACATCGCCCGCGCGGTGAGTGGTGAAAGAATCGGCACGTTGGTCAGCACCCCCACTGCCGGGGTGCCGGCCTAGACCTGCTGGGATCAGCAAGCGCCACCCATCACAACTACGGGAGTGACCGTGATCGACGAGACCCTCCTCGATGCCGAGGAGAAGATGGAAAAAGCGGTGTCCGTCGCCAAGGACGAGCTGCAGTCGGTTCGCACCGGCCGGGCTTCGTCGGCGATGTTCTCGCGGATCGTCGTCGAGTACTACGGCTCGCCGACCCCGCTGAACCAGCTGGCCAGCGTGAACGTGCCGGAAGCGCGGATGGCGCTCATCAAGCCGTACGACCAGTCGCAGCTCGGCGCGATCGAGAAGGCGATCCGGGAGTCGGACCTTGGGGTCAACCCGAGCAACGACGGGCAGGTCATCCGCATCGTCATCCCGCAGCTCACCGAGGAGCGGCGCAAGGAGATGGTGAAGGTCGCGAAGGGCAAGGGCGAGGACGCCCGGGTCTCGATCCGCAGCGTCCGCCGCAAGGCCAAGGACGAGCTGGACCGCATCGCCAAGGACGGCGAGGCCGGTGAAGACGACGTCGCGCGCGCGGAGAAGGAACTGCAGAACCTGACCGACACCTACGTGCACAAAGTCGACGAGCTGGTCAAGCACAAGGAAGCCGAGCTGCTCGAGGTCTGATGGCACAGGTGAGCGAGGAACGCGAGGACCGGGTGGACGCCACCGGAGCACAGCCGGCGGCCGCGCCCGGGACGCCGGAGCCGGGCGAAGCCGGCCCCCCGGCCACGCCGGACTTCCCGGGCGAGGGCGGGGCTTCGGCGACCTCGGAAACCGGCCGGGCCGCGGGGACGCCGGTCGTGCCGGAGACTTCGGAGGCCGGCGAACCGGCCCGGTTGTCGGCCGCCGGGACCACCGCTGCGGAACCGCCTGCGGCCTCGGCCGAGGGCACTCCCGCGGACCCGGAGACGGGGGCGTCGGACACGCCGGCGCCGCCCGAGGCGGTCAAGAGGGCCTCCAAGGCCGGGCGGAACCTGCCCGCGGCCATCGGGGTCGCCCTTCTGCTCGGGGCCGCGATCATCGTTTCGCTGCTCACCGTTCGCTACCTCTTCATCGGGATCATCGCGATCGCGATCGCGGTCGGCACCTTCGAATTCGCCGGGGTGCTGCGCCGGGTCGCCGACATCCGGGTCGCGATGATCCCGGTGCTCGTCGGCGGGCAGGCGATGATCTGGCTCGCCTGGCCGTTCGGGCGGGAAGGCGCGCTCACCGCGTTCGTCCTCACTGTGCTCGCCTGCCTGCTCTGGCGGCTGCCCGGTGGGGCGAAGGGATACCTGCGCGACATCAGCGCGTCCACCTTCGCCGCCGCGTACCTGCCGCTCTTCGGGGCCTTCGCGGCGATGCTCGTGCCGCCGGAGGACGGCGTCGGGCGGGTGCTCACCTTCCTGATCGGCGTCGTCGCGTCGGACACCGGTGGCTACATCGCCGGCGTGCTAGGCGGCAAGCACCCGATGGCGCCGACCATCAGCCCGAAGAAGACTTGGGAAGGCTTCGCCGGCTCGGTGATCGGCGGCGTCGTCGCCGGGGCGCTCACCCTCAGCCTGCTGCTCGACGGCCACGTCTGGCAGGGCGTGATCTTCGGTGTGGCCATCGTGCTGACCGCGACCTTGGGCGACCTCGTCGAGTCGCTGATCAAGCGCGATCTCGGCGTCAAGGACATGGGCACGCTCCTGCCCGGGCACGGCGGGATCATGGACCGGCTCGACTCGCTGCTGCCGTCGGCCGTCGTGTCCTGGCTGCTGCTTTCGGCGTTCGTGCCGGTTTAGTCGTCGTAGGGGTCGTCGACCTCCGCGCGGCCCCAGCCTTCGGTGACGCGCGAGTGGTCGATCACCGCGAATACCGCTCCCTCGGGGTCGGCGAGGATCGACATCCGGCCGAACGGCGTGTCGTACGGCTGGATCACGACCGTGCCGCCGTGCATGATCGCTTCGCCCGCGACTGCGTCGACCCCGCGGGCCGGGTCGATGTCGAAATACACGAGCCAGTGCGGCGGGGTGTCGCGGCTGTACTCCGAACCCATCACGTACCGGTACAGCACCGGTTCGTGCTCGATGAGCCATTCGACGTAGTCCAGCATCTCGCCGTCGCCGATCTGATGGCTGCCGTAGGTGAACAGCTTGGTGTAGAAGTGATCCGCCGCGACGCCGTCGTGGGTGTTGAGGTCCGCGCCGCTGAAGGTGTTCGGGATGCCGGTGACGAACTCCCAGTTCGGCGGCACCTCCCAGAACACCACCGGCGCGCCGCACGCGTCGAGGGCGTGCATGATCGTGCCGCGGTCCGGGATCGCCACCGGCCCGAGCGTGATCCGCCCGCCGAGGTGCTCCACCCACTCGGCCGCGCTCGCGGTGTGCGGCACGGAAATGTGCGGCATCCACCCCAGCGGCGCGCCCTGGACCGCGCGGTAGAGCCCGCCGACCGGGAGGCCGTTGAGCGCGCCGATGGAGTAGCGGCCGTCGGACGTCGCCGGATCTCGCTGAGTGGTGTACTCCCAGCCGAAGAGGGCACCGTAGAATCTTTCCGCCACGGCCTGCTCCCGGCAGGCCAGCTCGATCCAGCACGGAATTCCGGCCGGGACCGGGGACGGGGTACTGGACGGGCCGATTGCCATGGGTGCTCCTCCCGATACCCACCGGATTCTAGGCGTGATCCGTGAGTTTTCCGCCAAGAATTCGCCACCATGCGGGCACGGCCCGGCGACGAGGACCCGGAAGGAGCAGCGGGGGTGCGGTGGTCGTCGCGGCGCACGGAGGTCGTGCCGAGCCCCAACATCTGGTACTACCAGGCCGATTACGAGCTGGAGAACCGCGCGCAGGACAGCGGCGGGGAGATCTGGCGGGTGCTGCGGGAGGAGCACGACTGGGCCGGTCTGGACGTGCTGGACGTCGGCTGTGGTGACGGGTTTCACTTGCCGCGCTTCGCCCGGGACGCGCGCTCGGTGCTCGGAGTGGAGCCACACGAGCCGTTGGTGCGGAGCGCGCTGAAGCGCATCGAGGGACTGTCGAACGTGGACGTCCGGATGGGCCGCGCGCAGCGGCTGCCGGTCCGCAGCGCGAGTGTCGACATCGTCCACGCGCGCACTGCGTACTTCTTCGGGCCCGGCTGCGAGCCCGGGCTGGCGGAGGCGGAACGGGTGCTGCGGCCGGGCGGCGCGATCCTGATCGTCGACCTGGACGTCACCAGCGAGCCCTACGGCCGCTGGATGCGCGCCGACCTACCGCACTACGACCCGGGCGCCGTGGAACGGTTCTTCGCCCGGGCCGGGTTCGGCTGCCGCCGCGTCGCGACCGAATGGCGTTTCGCGACCGCCGCGGACCTCGAAGCGGTGCTGAAGATCGAGTTCAGCCGGCCGGTCGCCGAACAGGCGATCGCGGAGTCCTTGCAGCGTAACGGGAATCGCGCCGAGGACCTGACGTTGCCGGTGGGCTACCGCGTCCACGCGCGGGTCAAGCCCACCGGCCTCGTCCTGCCTGGTCACTCCGCCTTCTCCGGCGAAGCGGACTCGTCCTCGTCCTCGCCGAGGATGCCGTAGAGCGAGCGCCGGGCGTCGTTGAGGACCTCGGCCGCGCGGGCCTGCTGGCTCTCGGAGCCCGCGCGCATGATCTGCACGACGGCGGCGGCCAGGTTCTTGCCCGCCTTCGCGAGCCCGACCTCGACCGGGTCGACGTCCTGCGCGATCTGCTCCCACGGCGGGGTGCTGTCCTGCTCTTCCGCGGCGGTGCGGCCGGCGTCGGTCAGCTCGAACAGCTTCTTGCCGTTCTCGTCCTTGCTGATCACCAGGCCTTCGTCGGCCAGCATCTGCAGGGTCGGGTAGACCGAGCCCGGGCTCGGGCGCCAGAAGCCGCCGGAGCGTTCGCCGATCTCGCGGATGATCTCGTAGCCGTGCCGGGGCTGCTCGGCGAGCAGCGCCAGGATCGCGGCGCGGACGTCACCGCGGCGGCTGCGCCGTCCGCCGTGACCCCGCCGGTGCGGGCCGTGGCCGCGACCGCGTCCACCGGGGCCGAAGCCCGGGGGGAATTCGCCGAAACCACCGAAGGGCCCGAAAGGTGCGCGCCCACGTTCGTGAGCGAAGGGGTGTCGTTGCCTACGCATGTCATGTTCCTTTCTCGAACTGTTGCGACACGTTCACGATATATCGAAAACGGTCGCCTGGCAACCGGTCTTCGGTGACGCCGGTCACCTGGGAAGATCGGCGGGTGCCGGAAACCATCGACGAGATCGACGCGCGCCTGCTCCAGGCGCTGGGGGAGGACCCGCGGTCCACGGCGGTCGCGCTGGCCGAGCGGCTGGGCCTGTCCCGCAACACGGTGCAGGCCCGGCTCGTGCGGCTGGAGCAGCGCGGCGTCCTAAGGTCGTTCGAGCGCCGCATCGACCCGGCGCGGCTGGGCTACCCGCTGCGGGCGTTCGTCAACGCGCAGGTCGACCAGCGGCGCCTCGCCGAGATCGGCACCGCCCTCGCCGCGATCCCCGAGGTCACCGAGGTGTGCGGGCTGACCGGGGCCAGCGACCTGATGGTGCAGGTCGTGGCCGTCGACGCCGACGATCTGTACCGGATCGCCGGCCACATCCTGGCCTCGCCCGGCGTGGAGCGGACGAACATCTCGCTCGTCATGCGCGAGCTCGTCCCGTACCGGCTGGCGCCCCTCCTGGAGCGCGTGCATTCTGCGCAGCCGGAGGCCTGAGTCCTCGGGATCCGGTGCGCATTCTGCGCACCTGCGGCGGCATCGGTTGTGCGATGCGTCCACCAGTGCTGTCCTGGTGTGCGCTTCCTGCACGAAAGGTGTCGACGATGACCCATGCCCCCGTGACCGCCCCGGCGCTCACCGCGATCGAGCAGCGGGTCCTCTGGCTCGCCACCGCGATCGTGCACCAGGCCAACCGGGTCCGGCCGAACCCGTCCGGGCTCAAGGTGGGCGGGCACCAGGCGTCGTGCGCGTCGCTGGTCTCGATCATGACGTCGCTGTGGTTCCGGCACCTGCGCCCCGAAGACCGTGTCTCGGTGAAGCCGCACGCGTCGCCGGTGCTCCACGCGATCAACTACCTGCTCGGCGAGCTGGACGAGGCCTACCTGCCGACGCTGCGCGAGTTCGGTGGCCTGCAGAGCTACCCGAGCCGCGCCAAGGACCCCGACCCCGTCGACTACTCGACCGGCTCGGTCGGCATCGGCGCCACCGCCCCGATCTGGGGTGCGCTGGCCCGCCGCTACCTGACCACGCGCGGCTCCGACGCGGGCACCGGGCGGCAGTACTCGCTGGTCGGCGACGCCGAACTCGACGAAGGCGCGATCTGGGAGGCTATCCTCGACCCGGCCGTCGCCGAGCTCGGCGAGATCGTCTGGATCGTCGACCTCAACCGCCAGTCGCTCGACCGGGTGGTCCCGAACATCGCGGCCGGGCGGCTGCAGGGCATGTTCGACGCGGCCGGCTGGCAGGTGCTGACCCTGAAGTACGGGCGGCTGCTGGAGGAGCTGTTCACCCGGCCCGGCGGCGCCGAGCTGCGCGCCCGCATCGACGGCATGCCGAACCCCGAGTACCAGCGGCTGTTGCGCTGCGACGCCGCCCAGGTGCGCGACCGGCTGCCCGCGGGGAACGCCGCTTTGGGCGAGCTGGTCGCCTCGCTGGACGACGAGACGCTGCTGGCCGCGATCCGGAACCTCGGCGGCCACGACCTCGGCTCGCTCGACGAGGTCTTCGCGTCCATTGCGGACGACCGGCCGACGGTGATCTTCTGCTACACCGTCAAAGGTCGCGGCCTGCCCACGCAGGGGCACCCGCAGAACCACTCCTCGCTGCTGACCGTGGCCCAGATGGAAGAGCTGGCTGCTTCGCTGGGTACGGACCTCGCTTCGCCGTGGGAGGGCTTCGCTGCCGGGTCGCCCGAAGCCGCGTTGTGCGCTGAAGTCGCTTCGCGCCTTCGCCGTCCGGACGTTCCTTCGGCGCCTTCGCTGGACCTGCCGGTCGACATCGGACGTACACCGTCCGGGACCGCGACGACGCAGGCAGCGCTCGGGCGCGTCTTGCTCGATCTGACGCGCGAAGCGCCCGAAGCGGCGAAGCGCGTGGTGACGGTCAGCCCCGACGTCAGCTCGACGACCAACCTCGGCGGCTGGGTCAACAAGGTCGGCGTCTGGTCGGCGACCGAGCGCCGCGACTGGTTCGAGGACGACCCCGAGACGATCATGCACTGGCGGGAGAAGCCGACCGGCCAGCACGTCGAGCTGGGCATCGCCGAGACGAACCTGGTCGGCCTCCTGGGCGAGCTCGGCGCGACCTGGAGCCGCTGGGGCGAGCCGCTGCTGCCCATCGGCGTCATGTACGACCCGTTCGTCGAGCGCGCGCTGGAACCGTGGTCGTTCGGCATCTACGCGGGCGGGCAGTCGATCCTGATCGGGACGCCGTCCGGTGTCACGCTCGCCCCGGAAGGCGGCGCGCACCAGTCGATCACCACGCCGTCGATCGGCATCGAGCAGCCCGGCTGCGTCAGCTACGAACCGGCGTTCGCGATCGACACCGAGTGGACGCTGCTGGCCGCGCTCGGCCGGCTCGGCAAGCCCGGCGGGACGTCGTCGTACTTCCGGCTCTCGACGCGCCCGGTCGACCAGACGCTCGCCCACGTGCCCGCCGACCCGGCCGCGCGCGAACGTCGTCGCCGTCAGGTCGTGGCGGGCGCGTACCTGCTGCGGCGCGCCGCTTCACCTGCCGTCACGCTCGCCGCGATGGGTGCGCTGGTGCCGGACACCTTGGCGGCGGCCGAGCGGCTGGCGCAGGTCGGCGTCGAGGCGGACGTCGTCTGCGTGACCAGCCCGGGCCTGTTGTTCGAGGCTCTCCAGGCGCGGTCGGGCCGGGGCGGCGCCGAGTCGTGGATCCTGGACCAGGTCTTCCCGGCTTCGCGGGCCAAGCCGCTGGTGACGGTGCTCGACGGGCATCCGCACACGCTGGCGTTCCTGGCCGGGATCAACCGGGTGCCGTCGGTCGCGCTCGGCGTCACCGGCTTCGGGCAGTCGGGGTCGCTGGAGGACGTCTACCGCTACCACGGCATCGACACGGACGCGATCATCCGGGCCGCACTCGACGCCGTCAGCTGAAGGTGGCGCCGGCGAGCAGGGTGTCCATCTTGGCGTCCCAGCCGGGGAAGGACCCGTACTGGACGACCAGGACCTTGCTCGTCGGCAGCCACCACATCCGGACCTGGTTGTTCTGCGCCGAGTTCTCGCAGGTGACCTGCCAGCGGCCGTACTCGGCCTTCTTGGGCCCGATCGGCGCGAAGCCGGAGTCGAGGAGCTTGCTGTCCTTGGCGCCCGAGGCCTTCCCGGGCGGCGAAGCGGGCGTGATGCAGGTCGGCAGATCGGTGCCGGTGTACCAGCCGAAGGGCCGCTTCGTGCTCGGCGGGTTGATCGGGGCATCGGGGTCCGTCTTGCGCAGGTCCAGAACGCGCGCTTCGCAGACCGCGGTGCCTTCGGCGATGCAGCCGTCGAGCAGGCCGTCCGGGCTGTGCTCGGTGTAGGTCGCGCCCGCCGGCAGAGGCAGGTGCAGGGCGCCGACGTTCGCCTGCGGCCCGCTCGGCTTCGCGGGCACGTTCTCCGCCGGGGTGCTGCAGGCGGTGACGCCCAGGGTGAGGGCGACAACCAGGACAAGGTGCCGGAGGGACACGCGCTCACCTCTCTCGTCGGACGCGGTGCACGGTGGATCATCCCTGTGGGTGACCCGGCCCCGCCGACCGGGGGCGGCCCGTGACCTGGGGTACACCTGGTGGGGGCGCCACGGGCAGCCCCGGCGGGCGCGTGGGACACTGGTCCGGTTATGACTGCCCTTCCCCTCGTCTTCGACGCGCCCAAGCGCGGCCTGCCGCCGCGTCACCTCGCCGACCTTTCGGTGTCCGAGCGTGCGGATGCCGTCGCCGAGCTGGGGGAGAAGCCGTTCCGCGCGAAGCAGCTGTCGAACCACTACTTCTCCCGTCTGACCGTGGACCCGGAGGAGATGACGGACATCCCGGCGGCTTCGCGCGCGCGGCTCGTCGAGTCGCTGATGCCGACGCTGCTGACCGAGGTCCGCGCCCTGGCGGCCGACAACGGCGCGACGCGCAAAACGCTGTGGCGCGCCCACGACGGCACGCTCCTGGAGAGCGTCCTGATGCGGTACCCGGACCGCGCGACGCTGTGCATCTCGAGCCAGGCGGGCTGCGGCATGGCGTGCCCGTTCTGCGCGACGGGCCAGGGCGGCCTGGACCGCAACCTGTCGACGGCGGAGATCGTCGACCAGGTCCGTTCGGCGGCGGCGGTCATGCGCGACGGCACGATGCCCGGCGGGCCCGGCCGGCTGTCGAACATCGTCTTCATGGGGATGGGCGAGCCGCTGGCCAACTACAAGCGGGTGGTGGCGGCGGTGCGGCGGATCACCGATCCCGCTCCTGGCGGCCTGGGGATCGGGCAGCGTTCGGTGACCGTGTCGACGGTGGGTCTGGCGCCGGCGATCCGCAAGCTGGCGGACGAGAAGATGCAGGTGCGGCTGGCGGTGTCGCTGCACACGCCGGACGACGAACTGCGGGACACGCTGGTGCCGGTGAACAACCGGTGGTCGGTGGACGAGGTGCTTTCGGCGGCGCGGTACTACGCCGATACCTCCGGTCGCCGGGTGTCGATCGAGTACGCGCTGATCCGGGACATCAACGACCAGCCGTGGCGGGCCGAGCTGCTCGCGAAGCGGTTGCGGCAGCACCTGGGGCAGCTGGTGCACGTGAACGTGATCCCGCTGAACCCGACGCCGGGCAGCAAGTGGGATGCGTCGCCGAAGCCGGTGGAGCGGGAGTTCGTGCGGCTGGTGAACGCCGGGGGAGTAGCGTGCACGGTGCGTGACACGCGCGGCCAGGAGATCGCCGCCGCCTGCGGGCAGCTTGCTGCCGAAGGCTGAGTTTTCGTTTCGGTTATGGAGAAATCGTCGTGATGTATGCGCCCAGCCTGCTGGACCCGGCTGCGGAATCGTTGAAACTGTCGGACTTCACCGGCGCCACGGACGTCGCCCGCCAGGCGCGGACGCTGCTCGGCGAGCGGTTCAGCTCGGTGACGTTCATGTACGTCCTGATGCGGGCGTACGAGGTCGAGTACAACGCGGCGCGCGACGCTTCGCGGTGGCACGAGTTCCACGGCGGCCCGCGGGCGCTTTCGGATGCCGATCTGGAGAAGCTGCTCGCTCCGTGGCTTGCCCGCTGACCGGCACGAATGGCGGCAGACACCCCGCGGCCGCGGTGTTAGAACGGTAGGCATGCCGCATCGGATTGCTCGATACGCCACGGTCGCTGTCGGGGTTGTCGCACTGAGCGGCGCCGGGGTTGCTCCCGCGCACGCCGTCAGTGGCCCGATCCGGAGCTTCACCTTCAGCGGGACCACGCTGACCGCGGTCAACCAGTATTCCTACTTCCCGCTCGGGCCCATCATCCCGTTGCCCGTCTCGATTTCGCGGCTTGCCGACGGTGGCGCGCAGGTCGTGGCCAGCGGCAAGGGTGTCGTGCAGTACGTGTGCCAGGGGACGGCGATCACCACCTACACCGCCAACGGCGCGGAACTCACCGTGCCGTGCGGCTGACCGGGGACGCCAGGGACTCCGACAACGTGACCAGCTCGCGGGCGTCCTCGTCCAGGCTGCCGCCGTCCGGGATGGCGATCGGCATCGGCTCCTCCGGGACCTGGTCCCGGCGGGCGTGGGCGCGCAACGCCTCCGTCAGCCGGTCCGGTAACGGCCCTTCCAGGCGAGCCACATACGGGCTGATCCGGACCAGTCCGTCGCGGCATTCGATCACCCTGCGGTAGTACCGGCGGTGGACGCCCAGGACGCTCAGCGTGTCCCAGTGGCCCCGCGGGGTGCGGCTCAGTGCGTCCTCCGGGAAGGCCTCGTGCAGCTTTGTCCACAGAGGACGGAGGCGGTGGTACGTGCGCAGGTGCTGCCACCACACCCTGGCCGCCGCCAGGCGGGTGGCGACGCCGGGGTAGGACAGACCCACCACGAGCAGGATCGCGCTCGGGAACACCAGGAACACCGTGCCCTGCACCAGCAGCCAGGGGATCGCCGCGCCCGTCCAGCGGACCAGGACCACCGCGATCAGGGTCGCTCCGCCCAACGCGCCGATCGCGAAACCCACCGACGCCACCGACAACCCCCGCGCCAGCCGCGGGGCCGCGCCGCGCGCGTAGCGGCGTGCGAAGAAGCAGGCGCTCGCGATGCCGTACGTGAGGTACAGGTCCGCCGCGAGGTAGAAGACCGATACCGCGGCCCGGGGGTACTGCGCCGGCGGGACGTCCGGCATGAGCACTGTCACCGTGGCCATCACCAGGATCGCCGTGGCCAGCGGAATCAGTTCCAGCAGCGCGCGGCGCCGGGCCCGCGCGGCCGGGAGGGCCGAGAACAGGAAGAAACACGCCAGGGAAAAGACCAGCCCGCACAGGAAGATGTGCTGGAACAGCAGCGGCACGATCCGCCCCGGGTCCGGCTGGTTGACGTCGCCCGCCAGCAGGCCCAGCGGGTACGCGGCCGCGAAGCAGGCCAGGCACGCGGTGACCATCCAGCGCGCGATGTCGCCCGGTGCGCGTGTCAGCTGGTAGATCTTCCACAGCAGCGCCGGGAACAGGATGACGCCCTGGAGCACGATCAGCGTGACTTTGCTGTTCACAGCCAGCCCAGCCGTTCGTCGAGCGCCGCGTCGATCCGCCGGGCGGCGCCCTCGTCCGACGACGGCGGTGCCACCCGGTCGAGGACCGAGGCCCACTCCAGGATGATCGTCGCCACCGTCTCGGCCTCTCGCTCGTGGTCGGTGTCGTAGGACGTGCGCAGCAGGGCGCGCCGGACTGCCTCCGGTTCCAGGCCCGGCGCGAGCTGGGCGACCAGGTCGGGGTTCTCCGCGGTGGCGCCGTGGCCGGCCAGCATGTGGCCCAGCTCGTGCAGGATGATGTGGCGCTGGTGGGCCTTGCTCGTGTCCTGCTGGTAGACGATGTAGTCGGCCTGGGCGGTGGCGATCCAGGCGCCGAACGGCCCCGGCACCGGGATCCGGTGCGGCAGCAGCCGGATCGGGCGGCCGCGCTGCTCGCCGACGCTGCGGCACAGCTCGAGGACGTCCAGCGGGGGCCGGATGCCCAGTTCGTTCAGCAGCCGCCTGCAGCGGCGCCGCAACTCGCGTTCCTTCACCAGCCGCCTTGCCATCGCCGTCGGAGCACACGGACGGTAGCCCGTTCCACCCTTACGGTAGACGACGGCACCCCGGACGATCATCGCCCGCCCTGGGGACCCGGAGCCGCTAGCCGGTCTCCAGCGCGATCTCGCACAGCGACGCGCGCAACGGCGAACTGCCGCTCACCGGGTCGCTCGGTCCCTGGCTCAGCACGAGGTTGAGGTTGGCGCTGCCCTCGCCGGTGACCGGGTAGCCCGGCTCGCCGAGCCCCGCCGCCGGCTGCCACCAGCCGTGCTGGCCGCACACCACGCCCGGGTCGAGGTTGACGTTGAACTTCGCCCGCGCGCGGACGCTGCCCCGGGGCGTCTCCAGCCGCACCCAGTCGCCGGCGGTGATGCCGCGGGCCGCCGCCGTGTCCGGGTGCAGCTCGACCTGGGGGTCGGGGGCGGACTTGCGCAGGCTCGTGATCGCGCGGTGCTGGGTCTCGCAGAAGAACAGCGACTTGGCGCAGGTCAGGACCAGCGGGTAGCGGGCCGCCAGGTCCGGCCGGGACAGCGGGCCGATCGACGGCTCGTCGTAGGTCGGCAGCGGCGGATAGCCCTTCCGGAGCAGCGTTTCGGAGTACAGCTCGACGACGCCGGAGGGCGTCCGGAAGCCCTGCCGTTCGTACTTGCGGTAAACCGTCTTCAGCGGCAGGCGGATGCCCTCCGGGGTGGCCCGCAGCTGGTCGAGGCTCAGGCCGCTCGGGGCGAGCCGGTGGCGCCAGGCCGCCTCGATGTCGCCGTCGAAGAAATGCTCGCCCAGCCCGAGCGCGACGGCCAGGTCGAAGATGATCCGCAGGTCCGGACGCGCTTCGCCGCGCGGGGCGACCAGCCGACGCCGCAGCTGGACGGTGGCTTGCGCGTCCTGGCCGGTCTCGAACCCGATCCGCAGCGCCTCGGCTTCCCACGCGCTCGTCGCCGGCAGCACGATGTCGGCCTGCTCCGCGGTCGGGCTCATGAACAAGTCCGTGTGCACGAAGAAGTCCAGCGCGCGCAAGGCGTCCCGGCCACGCGCGCTGTCGCCGTGGGCGAGCACCAGGTTGGCGCCGAAGTTGACCAGCGCCCGGGCCCGGTACGGGATACCGTCCAGCGCCGCCCGGTAGAAGTCCTCGCCGGTGACGTACTCGAACCGCGCCGGGCCGAGCGGCCGTTCGCCGACGCCGATGGCCTTGGCCCGCTGCCCGTCCGGCAGCAGCGCCGCCCCGTCGACCGGGTTCGCCGGCACGGGCGTGAACAGCACGTTCCCGCCGGGCACGTCGAGGCAGCCGGTGAGGGCGTACAGCTGGCCGATCGCCCGGACGGTCTGCGTGGCGTTGCTGTGCTGCTCCAGCCCGCTCCAGGTGTAGAACGCGACCGGGCGCGCCTCCCACAGCAGCCGGGCCGCGGCGGTGATCCGGTCCGCGGGGACGCCGGTGATCCGCTCGGCGACGTCCGGGGCGAACCGGGCGCACTCTTCGGCGATGAGGTCCCAGACCCGGCGGGTCGCCACCCCGGCCGGCACCGGTGTGCCGGGGGCCAGCAGCTCGCCGGTGTCGGTCCGGACCGACCACGGCGCGTTGGTCCAGCGTTCGACGAAGTCCGGGTCGTACCAGCCGTTTTCGATCATCTCGTGGGTGATCGCCAGCGCGAGGGCGGCGTCCGTGCCGGGCCGGACGCGCAGCCAGTGGTCGGCCTTGCTCGCCAGGCCGGCCCGGCGCGGGTCCACCACGACGAGCTTCGCGCCCCGCCGCAGTGCCGCCGTCGTCGCGGTGGCGTGCGCGAGCCGGGACACCGACGGGTTGTACCCCCAGTAGAGGACGCAGCCGGCGTGGTCGAGATCGGGCAGGTAGGCGCCGGGCACCGGCTCGCCCCAGGTGTACGTGGTGGCCAGGTGCCGGCCCCAGCCGCACAGTTCCATGTAGCTGACCAGGTTCGGGCTCCCGAAGGCCCGCCGGAGCCGGGTCAGCCAGTCGACCGAGTCGGACATCGCCGACGTCGACGGCGAGGCGCTGCCGAACACGACGGCTTCCGGCCCCGACTCGGCGGCGACCGCCGTCAGCCGCGTCGCGACGGTGGCCAGGGCCTCGTCCCAGCCGATGCGCTCCCAGCCGGGGTCGGCCGCTCCCTTCGGAGCGGTCCGCCGCAGGGGTGCAGCAGCCGGCCGGGGTGCTCGACGATCTCCGGCGCGGCCTTGCCCTTGACGCAGAGGGCCTGCCCGGTGGGGTGGCCGGGCAGCGGGCGCAGGGCGAGCAGGCGCCCGTCCTCGACGGTGGCGGTGGCTCCGCACCGGGACACGCACAGCGGGCAGAAGGTCGCCACTTCGGTCGCCATCGGCGCACCTTTCGATACGTCCGTCCGGAGCATTCATCGTGGCACCGGCGCACCCGGGTGGCGCACTACAAGTTGACAAAGGACTTTTCGTGGGGAATTCGCCGGTTTTAATTCGGTGGCGTGGCCGGGGAAGGCGGAGTTGAGTCCGGTCCCATGGTGCAGGTGCACGGAACGTGCGACGAGCGGTTCGGAGAGGTGCGCGACGCGCTCGCGGAGTCGTTGGCCAAGGACGACGTCGGCGCTTCGGTCGCGGTCGTTTTCCGCGGCGAGCTGGTGGCCGACCTGTGGGGCGGGTACGCCGACGCCGGCCGGACCGTGGCCTGGGAGGAAGACACGATCACCAACGTCTGGTCCACGACCAAGACGATGATCGCCTTGTGCGCCTTGATCCTCGCCGATCGCGGCGAGCTCGACCTCGACGCGCCGCTCGTCCGGTACTGGCCGGAGTTCGGCGCCGCGGACGTCCGCGTGCGGCACGTTCTGTCGCACACGGCGGGGCTGCCCGTCTGGGACACGCCGATCACGCTCGAAGATCTCGGCGACCCGGGCAAAGTCACCGCCTTGCTGGCCGCGCAGAAACCGCGGTGGACGCCCGGGGAAATCGGCTGCTATCACGCGCTCACGCAGGGGTTCCTGCTCGGGGAGATCGTCCGCCGGATCACCGGGAAGACGATCGGCGCGTTCTTCGGCGCAGAAGTCGCCGGGCCGCTGGGCGCCGATTTCCACATCGGACTGCCCGAGCGCCACCACCACCGCGTGGCGCCGTCCCTCGCCCCGCCCGGCGGGCTGACCGTGCCGCCGCCCACCGAACTCTTCGACGCCGCCCCCAATCCCGAGTTCGTGCCCGAGGACACGAACACCGCGGCCTGGCGGCGCGCGGAAATCCCGTCGGGGGCCGGCTACGGCAACGCAAGGTCCGTCGCCCGGGTCCAGTCGGTCCTGTCGGCCGGCGGAGCCGTCGGCGGCGTCCGGCTGCTCTCGCGGGCCGGGTGTGAGCGGGCGCTGGAGGAGCAGTACCACGGTCTCGACTACGGCTTCGGCGTACCGATGCGGTACGGCCTGGGCTACGGCATCAGCGGCCGGAACTGCTTCTGGGGCGGCATGGGCGGTTCGCTGGTGTTCAACGACCTCGACGCCGGCCTCACCGTCGCCTACGCGATGAACCAGATGCTCGACGCCATCGCCGGCGACGGCCGCGGCATGACCATGGTCGGCGCGGCGTACAGCGGCCTGGGGTAGGCGTCAGCGCGGCCGTCCCGGCGCCCAGAGGCCGTCCGCGTCACCTGCCTCCAGGCGGCCCCGGTACACCCCGATCTTCCGGTCGATCAGCTTGAGGTTCTCCTCCAGCTCCGCCAGCCTCGCCAGCACGTCGGCGCGGTGTTCCTCCAGCAGGGCCAGGCGCTCCTGCTCGTTGCCGCGGCCGGCGGCGACCAGGTCCGCGTACCGGCGGATCGTTTTGATCGGCATGCCCGTCGCGCGGAGCTTGGTGCAGATCTTGATCCAGTCCAGGTCGAGCTTGTGGTAGCGGCGCCGGCCGCCGCTGGTGCGGTCGACCTGGGTCACCACCAGGCCCGCTCGTTCGTAGTAGCGCAGCGTGTGGGCGCTGACCCCGGTCCGGCGGGCCGCGTCCGCGATCGACAGGCCCTCCGCGGGGATCGGGTTGACTTCGAGCACGCTCTAAATCCTAGCGTCGAAAGCATGACCACCAACCGTCCCGGGCTCGTGCTCGCCATCTGTTGCGCCAGCATCGTCGTCGTGGTGATGGACATCTCCATCGTCACCGTCGCCCTGCCCGCCATCCGCCGTGACCTGGGTGCTTCCGTCTCCGGCCGGCAATGGACCGTCGACGCCTACACGCTCGTGCTGGCGGCCTTCCTCGTGCTCGCCGGGTCCGCCGCCGACCGGTTCGGCCGCCGCCGCGTCTTCCGGTGGGGGCTCGCCCTCTTCGGCCTCGGGTCGCTGCTGTGCAGCCTGGCCCCGGGCATCGGCTGGCTGATCGCGGCCCGCGCGCTGCAGGCCGCCGGCGGCACCATGCTCAACCCGGTCGCGATGGCCATCGTCGCCACCACCTTCCCCGCGCCGGCCGAACGCGCCCGGGCCATCGGCGTGTTCGGCTCGATGTCGGGCCTGGCGCTCGCGCTCGGGCCGATCCTCGGCGGCGCGCTCGTCGACGGCCTCGGCTGGCGGGCCGTCTTCTGGGTCAACGTCCCGATCATCGCCGCCGCGCTCGTCGCGACGACGCTGTTCGTGCCCGAGTCGCGTGCGCCGCGGGCCCGCCGGTTCGACCCGGTGGGGCAGGTGCTCGTGCTGCTGGTGCTCGGCAGCGTCGTCTCCGCGCTGATCGAGTCGCCGCGGCTGGGCTGGACGTCACCGTGGAGCGTCAGCCTGCTGGCCCTCGCCGGGCTCGGCGTCCTGGGCATCCTCGCGTACGAACCGCGCCGCGCCGACCCGCTGCTCGAACTGCGCCTGTTCCGCAGTCTCTCCTTCAGCGGGGCGATAGTCATGGCCCTGTTCGCGCTGTGCGGGTTCGGCGCCTTCCTGTTCGTCACGACGCAGTACCTGCAGGACGTCCGGGGCCTGACCCCGCTGACGGCGGGCCTGTGCCTGCTGCCGGTCGGCGTGCTGGTCCTGGTCCTGTCCCCGCGGACCGGACGGTTCGTCGGCACACGCGGGCCGCGGTGGCCGCTGGTGGCCGCCGGTGCCGCCCTCGCCGTGGGCGGCGTCGTCTCGGCGTTCCTCGGCCCGGCCACGCCGCTGCCCGCCGTGCTCGCGACCTTCCTGCTGTTCGGCGTGTTCCTCGGCACGGTGAACCCGCCGATCACCAACACCGCCGTCTCCGGCATGCCGGGTTCGATGGCCGGGGTGGCCGCGTCGCTGGCCTCCGCCGGACGGCAGACCGGGACCACCCTGGGCGTCGCGCTCTCGAGCGCGGGGCACGGCGTGTGGTGGCTGGTCGCCGGGCTCGGAGCCGGTCTGGTCGTCCTGGCGCTGCTGAGCACCGGACGCCGGGCGGCCGCGACGGCCGGCCGGGCGGCGGCGCTGTTCGACGAGCTCAGCCTCCCGCGACCGACGGGATGATCTGCACCTCGGCGTCCGCGCGCAGCACGGTCGCGGTGCCGTCGCGGCGGCGGCACTCCTCGCCGTCGACGTAGAAGTTGACGTACCGGCGCAGCCCCGCCTGTTCGTCGCGCAGCCGCCGTTCCAGTGCCGGGTACCGCTCGGCGAGCGCGTCGAGCAGGGCGCCCAGGGTGGCCGGTTCGGCGACCTCGACGGCCAGCCGGGCCTCGCCGCCGGCCTTCTCCCGCAGCGTGCCGGGCAGCAGCACGGTGATCCGCACGGTTCACACCCTCGCGGCGCGGACGCTCAGCACGTCGGGCAGGTGTGCGACGACGAGCTGCCAGCTGTCGCCGTCGTCGCGGCTGGCGTAGACGTCGCCGGTCCGCGAGCCGAAGTACACCCCGGCCGGGTCGGCGTCGTCGGTGCACATCGCGTCCCGCATGACGCCGGCCCAATACCCGTCCGGCAGGCCCGGCCCCAGTGCTTCCCACGACTTCCCGGCGTCCTCGCTGCGGTACACCCGGCAGTGGCCCTTGGGCGGGAACCGCATCGCGTCGGCGACCAGCGGGAATGTGTAGATCACCTCGGGCCGGCCCGGGTGCACGACCATCGGGAAGCCGAAGTCGCTGGGCAGGCCCTCGGCGATGGACTGCCAGGTCGCCCCGGCGTCGTCGCTGCGGTAGACGCCGTGGTGGACCTGCGCGAACAGGCGGTCCGGCGCGGCCGGGTGCCGGGCGACCTTGTGCACGCACTGGCCGTATTCGGGGTACGGGTCGGGCACGTGGACCGCCTTGATGCCGGTGTTGCTCGCCGCCCAGGACTCGCCGCCGTCCTCGGTGCGGTAGACGCCGCCGGTGGACATCGCGACCGTGATGCGGCCGGGATCGGTGGGGTGCGGGAGGACGGTGTGGACGGCCTTCCCGCCGCCCCCGGGCGTCCAGTGCTCGCGGTGCGGGTGGTCCCAGAGACCCCGGACGAGCGCGTAGGTGCGGCCACCGTCGTCGGAGCGGAAGAGGGCGGACGGCTCGGTGCCGGCGTAGACGACGTCCGGCTCGCTCTCCGGGCCCGGCACCAGCTGCCACGCCCTGGCCAGGGACTCGCCGGTGTCCGCGGGGAACGCGATCGGCGCGTGGTCCGGTTCGGTCCAGGTCGCGCCGAGGTCGTCGCTGGTGGCCACGCTCGGCCCGTAGTGCTCGCTGGTGACCCCGGCCAGCAGCCGCGGGGTGCCGCGTCGCGTGTCGATGCCGACCGCGTACACCTCGGTCATCGGGTGGTGCGGGCCGGTGACCTCCCAGGTGGCCCGGTCGTCCGTGCTGGTCGCCAGCCACAGGCCTTTGCGGGTACCGATCGCGAGGAGGATGGACATCGGACTCCCTCTCCGTGGTGATGCAGGTCACAGGTACTCTGCCGGAAAAATCTCCCCGGGGAAATGTCGAACGCCGGTCGCGGCCGTTCGACGCGGGGGTGAAGGCCGGTCACCGCGTCCGGGAACGCACCGGACCCCGGCCGACGGAACACCAGGGAGCACACCATGCGGTTTCTCATGATGCACCGGGTCGACGAGCAGGACCCGAAGAGCTGGAACCCGAGCCAGGAGTTCATCGAGCAGATGGGCGGGTTCATCCAGGAGGCGGCGGAGAAGGGCATCCTGATCACCGCGGAGGGCGTCCACCCGACGGAGAAGGGCTCGCTGGTCCGCAAGCCGCGCGGCGCCGCGATCCGCGTGACCGACGGGCCGTTCGCCGAGGCCAAGGAGGTCATCGGCGGGTTCGCGCTGATCAACGCGGCGGACCGGGCGGAGGCCGTCGAGTTCGCCAAGCGCTACGTCGAGCTGTTCGACCAGGACATCGAGGTGGAGGTCCGCCAGGTCGTCGAGTTCGACGAGCTGCCGACGCAGGACTGACGTCCGTCCGGTGGCGCTAGGCTGGCCGGGACGAACGACTCCGGGGGGTTGAGCGGATGTTCCTGGTCACCGGCGCCACCGGCAACGTCGGCGCGGAAGTGGTTTCGGCACTCGCGGCGGCGGGCGCCCCGGTCCGGGCGCTGGTGCGCCGGCCGGACGTCACCCTCCCGGACGGGGTCGAAGCCGCCGTGGGGGACCTCGATTCGCCCGGAAGCCTCACGGACGCACTCAAGGGGGTCGAGGGCGTCTTCCTGCTGTCCGGGTACGAGGACATCTCCGGCCTGCTGCGCGACGCCGGGGTGCGGCGGATCGTGCTGCTGTCCGGCGGCTCGGCGGCGTTGGAGGACATGGACAACGCCGTCTCCCGGTACATGACGCTGTCCGAGCGCGCGGCGCGGGAATCGGGCCTGGACTGGACGTTCCTGCGGCCGCGCGCGTTCATGTCGAACGCCCTGCGCTGGCTGCCGCAGCTGCGCGCGGGCGACACGGTCCGCGTCCAGTTCCCCGACGTCCCGGTGGCGTGCATCGACCCGGCGGACATCGCGGCGGTGGCGGCGCTCGCTCTGGCCGGCGGGCACGAAGGGCTGGTGCACGAACTGACCGGGCCGGTGGCGATGCGGCCGGCGGAGCAGGTCGCGGTGCTGGCCTCGGTGCTGGGGCGGGACCTGGAGTTCGTCGGGCTGTCGAACGACGAGACGCGGGTGGAGCTCGAAGCGGGCATGCCGCGTGAGTACGTCGACGCGTTCTGGAACTTCTACGTCGACGGGACACTGGACGAGGCGACGGTGTACCCGACGGTCCACGAGGTGACCGGGCGGCCGGCGCGGACGTTCGACGAGTGGGCCGAGGCGCACGCGGGCGTCTTCCGCTGACCCGGTGATCGGGCCCGGCCCGACCTGTCCGCCGTGCTCGCCGTCGACTGGCTGGGCACCCCGCCCACGTCAACCGGATCAAGAAGCTGCAGGACCGCGGCTTCCGAGCGTGAGCACGACCTTGCCCGCCGAGTGTCCCTTGTGGACGTAGTCGATCGCGGCCGCGGCGTCGGCGAGCGGGTACGTGCGATCCAGTGCGGGCGTGAGGCCGCCGGCTTCGATCGTCTCGCGCAGGACTTCGAGGTCGGCGCCGCGGACCGCGGAGACGAGGCCGCGCAGCCGGTGACCCACGAACAGGCTCAGCAGCGCCGCGCCGGCGAGCCGCTGGGTGCCGCCCAACCACCGCCCGCCGGTCTCGCTGCCGACGAGCACCAGCGTGCCGCGCGGCGTCAGCGCCCGGCGCAGGTGCGTGAGCCGGCGCGCGCCCGCCGTGTCCAGCACGAGGTCGTACCGCCGGCCGGTGAAGTCCTCGCGCCTGTAGTCGACGACGTGGTCGGCGCCGAGTTCGCGGACCAGGTCCGTCTTGCCGGTGCTGCACACCGCGGTGACTTCGGCGCCGAAGGTCTTGGCCAACTGCACCGCGAACGACCCGACGCCGCCCGCGGCGCCGATCACCAGGACGGACTGGCCGGGCCGGACCCGGCCCGCGTCACGCAGGCCCTGCAGGGCGGTGCACCCGGAGATCGCGACGGCCCCCGCCTGCTCGAACGAGAGCCGGGCCGGTTTCGCGGCGACCCGATCGGCCTTCGCGACGGCGTACTCGGCGAACGCTCCAGTGCACTCGCCGAACACCTCGTCGCCGCGGCGGAACTTCGTGACACCGTCCCCGGTTTCCTCGATCGTGCCCGCGAAGTCGAGGCCGCGCACCGGGTTCTTCGGCCTGCGGACACCGAAACCGAGCAGGCGCACCAGGTACGGCTGCCCGGTGGTCAGGTGCCAGACGCCCGGGTCGACGCCGGCCGCGTGCACGCGCACGAGGACCTCGCCGGGCCCGGGCGCCGGTCTTTCGATGTCGCGCGGTTCGAGAACGCCGGGATTTCCGTAGCGGTCTTGGACAATGGCTTTCACGACGACTCCTCCGGGTACTGGAACACTTCTTCGAGCGGGACCGCGAACACATGCGCGATCTGGAACGCCATTTCGAGTGAGGGCGAGTAGCGGCCCTGCTCGATGGCGATGACGGTCTGGCGGGTCACCCCGAGCCGTGTGGCGAGCTCGGCCTGGGTCATCTGGCCGTGCGCGAACCGGAGGGCGCGCAGCGAGTTCGTGACGCGGGTCGGCTTCACCACGGCTGGAAACCCCGCCGGTAGGCGGAGATCCGGGTGATCGACCCGAGGACCGCCGACAGGACGAAGGCCAGGTAGATGACGTTGGCGATCCAGAAGTGCGGCGCCTCGGCCATCGCCAGCAGCAGCGCGGCGACGGCGCCGATGACGACGAACGAGTGGCCGACGTGCTCGCCCAGCCGGCCGATTTCGACGTCGCGCTGATCCTTCGCGCCGTCCTTCGACACGATCGCGACGACGATGCTCAGCACGATCGTCGCGACGATGGACGTGCCGACCGTCCAGAGCAGCGCCGCGACGTACGGGACCTCGGTCAGCGGCCGCCCGCCGGCCCGGCCGAGGACCAGCACGAGGTACACCGCGTAGCTCACCACCGCGGCGATCCCGAGGATCCAGGCGTTCTTCTCTTCGTGGGTCACCTCGCCAAGGTAAAACAAATCAGACATCGTGTCAAAGTTTCTTGACATGAGAAAATTCCGGCGCAGGGGTGTCCAACGGGCCGGCCGTCGTTCGTAGTGCTGGCGTACGGCAACCGAGCCACAGGAGGAACCGTGAAGTACCTGATGCTGATCAACGCCGCTCTCGACGCCGACGGCGCGCCCACCGGCTGCAGCACGCCGGACGACTGGATGCTGTTCGACAAGTCCCTGAAGGAAGCCGGCGTCCACGTGGGCGGCGATTCGGTCGCCGACTTCACGACGGCGGCCACGGTCCGGGTCGACGAACGCGGCGAGCGGCTGGTCACCGACGGCCCGTTCGCCGAGTCCCGCGAGGTGCTCGGCGGCTACTTCGTCGTCGACGTGCCGGACCTCGACGTCGCCCTCGACTGGGCGGCGCGCTGCCCGGGGTCCCGCGACGGCGGGTCGATCGTGGTCCGGCCGCTCGCCGGTTACGAGGGCTGACGACGGTGGCGGGCGAGGCGCCCCGGCTCACCCTCGAGGCGGTGTTCCGGGAGGAGCGCGGGCTGCTGCTGGCCGCGCTCGCCCGCCGGTTCGGCGACCTCGACCTCGCCGAGGAGGTGACGTCGGAGGCGATCGAGGCGGCGCTGGTGCACTGGCCGGCCGAGGGCGTGCCGCCGAAGCCGGGCGCCTGGCTGATGACGACGGCCAGGCGCAAGGCGGTCGACCGCCTGCGCCGCGACCAGGCCTACGCGGCCCGGCTCGCCGAGATGCAGGTCGAGGCCGAGCGCACGGCGCCCGCCCCGCCCTCGCCGTCGGGTGGCTTGCCGGACGAGCGGCTCCAGTTGTTCTTCACGTGCGCGCACCCGGCGTTGCCGGCGGAGGACCGCGCGGCGCTGACGTTGCGCTGCCTCGCCGGGCTGACGACCCCGGAGGTGGCGCGCGCGTTCCTGGTGCCGAGCGCGACGATGGGCAAGAGGATCGTCCGGGCGAAGAACCGGATCCGCACGCTGCGGATCCCGTTCCGCGTCCCGGACGCTCCCGAACTGCCCAGCCGGCTGCCGGGTGTGCTCCAGGTGGTGTACTCGATCTTCACGGAGGGCTACGCGGCCAGTTCGGGCCCGGACCTCCAGAGGCTCGACCTGGCGGAGGAGGCCATCCGCCTGGCCCGCATCCTCCGGCGGTTGCTGCCGGGGGAGCGGGAGGTCACGGGCCTGCTGGCGCTGATGGTGCTGATCCACGCCCGCCGGGAGGCCCGAACGGGCCCGGACGGCGACCTCGTGTTGCTGGACGACCAGGACCGCACCCGCTGGGACCGCTCGATGATCGCCGAGGGAACGGAACTGGTGGAGCAGGCGCTGACGGGAGGCCCGCCGGGCTGGTACGGAGTCCAGGCGGCGATAGCGGCCCTCCACGACGAGGCGGCGGACGTGGCGAGCACGGACTGGCCGCAGATCGTGGCGTTGTACGACGTGCTGGGCAGGCTGGCACCGTCGCCGGTGGTGGATCTGAACCGAGCGGTGGCGGTGGCGATGAGGGACGGCCCGGAGGCAGGGTTGGCGTTGTTGGAGGGCCTGGCGGGGGAGCCGAGGTTGCGGGGGTACAGCCCGTTTCCGGCGGCGCGAGGGGATTTGCTGAGCCGGCTGGGGCGGGCCGAGGAGGCGGCTTCGGCGTATCGGGAGGCTTTGAAGCTGGCGGGGACGGAGCCGGAGCGGGCCCACTTGCGGGGGCGGCTGGCGGAGGTGGAGGGGTAAGGGGCGCGGGGTGGCGGGCGTTGCCGCTCGCTTCGCGCGGCTCGGCTTCCGCCGCTCCGCGGCTTGCGCCGCCGCGGTCGGCTTCGCCGCGGCGCACTAGCTCGTTCGGCCCGCCGCCGCAGCTTGCCTCGCCGCCGCGGGTCCACTTGCGGGGGTGGCTGGCGGCGGTGGGGGAGTAAAGGGCGCGGGGTGGCGGGAGTTGCCGCTCGCTCCGCCGCCAGCCGCAGCTCGCCGCGGCTTGCTCCGCCGGCCGGCCGAAACTGTCGGTGGTCCCCGGTAAGCTGGATACCGGGGGCCGGAGGCCTACCCCGCCGCCCGCAGAGCCGCCACGGCCGGGGCGAACATCGTTGCCTTGATTGCGCCCAGCGTTCCGCGGTCCTTGCCCGCCAGTTCCTCCACTCGCTCCTGGGCCACCTTCAGCACGTCGCCCTCGGCCGCGACCTCGTCCACCAAGCCGATCTCCGCCGCCGCCGAGCCGCCGAAGCGTCGGGCCGTCGTCATCGAGGCGATGGCCGCCGCGGGGGTCAGTTTTCCCTGGATCAGCGCCGCCATGCCCGGGGTGAACGGGATGTTGATGTCCGCCTCCGGGAAGCAGAAGTAACCCCGGTCGCTGCGCATCACGCGGAAGTCGTGGGCCATCGCCAGCATTGCGCCCGCGCCGAACGCGTGGCCGTTGATCGCCGCCACCGTCGGCACCGGCAGGGTCAAGACCCGCGCGAACAGCTCCTGGACCTCCGCGACGTACTCCGAGGCCCGGTCACCGTTCGCCGTCAGCCATTCGAGGTCCAGGCCGTTCGAATAGAACTTGCCGCTGCCGGTCGTCACCAAAGGACCTTCGACACCGTCCAAATAGGAATGGACGCGCTGGAGCCAGTCCGGCGAGAACCGGTTCTCGTCGGCACCGAGGTCGAGTACGGAAACGGTCACGGTCGGTCCTTTTCTCGAGGGGACACGGTCAGCACGGCCCGCACCGCGGCGGCCAGCCTTTCCCGCACCAGTTGATCGGTGATGTCACGCCGGAAGAACGCCGTCGGCAGGTCGACGACGCACGTCGTGATCACGTCGACGGCCAGTCCGTCCCCGCGGTCCCACAGCTGCCGGGCCAGCCGCACCAGCAGCGCGACCAGGCGCTTGTCCACCGCGTGCAGGGCCTCCGCCAGCTCGTCGGGCAGCTCCGGCCCGAACAGCCGGTCGCCGCGCACCGACAACAGCATCCGCGCGCCGTCGGGGCGCAGCAGCGCGAACTCCGCCGGCGTGTCCGCGGCCGCGACGACCGCCTCCACCGGCGAAGGAGCCTGATCCACCCGGGACGTCTGCAGGTCGAGGAACGCCGTGGCCGCGCGTAGCCAGACCTGAGCCTTCACCGCACTGAGCGACCCGAAAGCGTGGTAAATCGTCCCGTTCGGGACGCCCGCGGCCGCCGCCAGGCCACGGACCGTCACCTCCGTCGAGGAGGCGACGAGCCGCTCGGCGACGTCGAGGAGCGCGTCGAGGTCGTGGACGCGGGGGCGGGGCATGCCGCGACCGTAACAGAGCACGTGCTCTAAAACCAGGGCGGTAAGCTGCCGCCGTGGAAATCTGGATCAACCCGGCCTGCTCGAAGTGCCGGTCCGCCGTGTCGATGCTCGACGAGGCCGGCGCCGAATACACCGTGCGCCGCTACCTCGAGGACCCGCCGACGGCCGCCGAGCTCGAAGCCGTCCTGAAGCGCCTCGGCCTGGAGCCGTGGGACATCACGCGCACCGCCGAGCCCGTCGCGAAAGAACTCGGCCTCAAGACCTGGGGTCGCACGCCCGCGGACCGGCCGAAGTGGATCGACGCGCTCGCCGCGCACCCGAAGCTGATCCAGCGGCCGATCATCACGGCCGACGACGGCACGACGGTCGTCGCCCGCGATCCCGAGACCGTGCGGTCGGTCCTTTAAGGAATCGCGTCGGTCGTCGACAGGAGCGGGACGGCCAGGGGCACCGTCTCCGGGTACTTGATCCCGGCGCCGGTGTTGAGCACGACGACGTCTTCGCTGCCCTCGAGCCACCCCGACTCGCGTAGGTGCTTCAGCGCGGCGAAGCACGCTCCGCCCTCCGGGCAGACGAAGGTGCCTTCGTACGACGTCAGGTCCCGTTGCGCCTTGAGAAGCTCCTCGTCGGTGACGGCGATCGCGGTGCCGCCGGTCGCGTACACGGCGTCGAGCACGAGGAAGTCGCCCAGCGCCTTGGGGACCGTAATGCCGAAGGCGACCGTGCGGGCGTCCGGGAACGGCGTGCTTTCGCGGTCACCGCGCGAAAACGCCGTGACGATCGGCGCGCACCCGGTGGCCTGGACGGCGACGAGCCGGGGCAGCGGCCCGGAAACCCAGCCCAGCTCCCGCATTTCCAGCAGTGCCTTGTAGATCCCGATGATGCCGACGCCGCCGCCGGTGGGGTACAGGATGACGTCGGGCAACCGCCAGCCGAACTGCTCGGCGATCTCGTACCCCATCGTCTTCTTGCCCTCGATGCGGTACGGCTCCTTCAGCGTCGAGACGTCCTGCACGCCGGGCCGCCGCCCGACGGCCGCGGCGACGAGCTTGCCCGCGTCGCCGATGAGACCGTCCACCCGGTACAGCTCGGCGCCCGCCGCGACGCACTCGCGCATGGTGATCACCGGGGCGTCGTCCGGCATCGCGACCAGGCTCGACATTCCCGCGCGCGCCGCGTACAACGCCCACGCCGCGCCGGCGTTGCCGTTCGTCGGCATCGCGATCCCGTGCACCCCCAGCTCGGCCGCCCGCGAGACGCCGACCGCCGCGCCGCGCGCCTTGAACGTGCCGGTCGGGACCAGGCCTTCGTCCTTCATCCACAAGCGTGACAGCCCCAGCTCACGGCCGTAGCGCGGCAGGCGCAGCAACGGCGTCATGCCTTCGCCGAGGCTGACGACGTGCTCGGCCGAGCGCACCGGCAGCACCTCGTGGTAGCGCCACAGCGTCGGCTCGCGCCCGGCGATCTCCTTCGGCGTCACGGCTTCGCGGACCCCGTCGAGGTCGTAGCGCGCGAGCAGCGGCGCGCCCGCCGGGGACAGGCCCTGGACGGCGTCGGCGTCCAGGCAGTCGCCGGTCCGCGAGCACTCGAGGTGGCTGAGGAAGGAGTACGGCACAACGCCGATCCTAGGTCCTAAAGTGAGCACATGGACGCGCTGCGGGTGTGCCTGTACGTCTTCGCCGGGGTGACGCTCGGTACCTGGGTGGCCTCTGTGCTGACCAGGGAATACTCCTGGGTCGACCGGATCTGGTCGATCGTGCCGGTGGCCTACGTGGGGATCTTCGCCGGTTTCGCCGGGTTCGCCGACGCGCGGCTCGACGTGATGTTCGCGCTGGTCGCGCTGTGGGGCGCGCGGCTGACCTTCAACTTCGCCCGCAAGGGCGGGTACGCGCCCGGCGGTGAGGACTACCGGTGGGCCGTGCTGCGCGAGCGGATGGCGTCGTGGCAGTTCCAGCTGTTCAATTTCTTCTTCATCTCGCTCTACCAGAACGTGATCCTGCTGCTGATCACGCTCCCCGCGCTGACCGCGCTGGAGCACCCCGGCGGCTTCGGGGTCGCGGACGTCGTCGTCGCGCTGATCTTCGCCGCCTTCCTGGTCGGGGAGACGGTCGCCGACCAGCAGCAGTGGGCGTTCCACCGCGAGAAGCACGCCGGGCGGGCGCCGACGCGGTTCCTGCAGGCCGGGCTGTTCCGCTACTCGCGGCACCCGAACTTCTTCTTCGAGCAGGCGCAGTGGTGGGCGATCGCCGCGTTCGGCGTCGTCGCCGGCGGTCTGCAGTGGACAGTCCTCGGTGCGGTCCTGCTGACGCTGCTGTTCGTGGGCTCGACGCGGTTCACCGAGAGCATCACGAAGTCGCGGTACCCCGAATACGCCGACTACCAGCGGCGGACGTCGGCCGTGGTCCCGTGGCCGGTCCGCGGATGACGGTCGTCGCCGCGCTGCAGATCGCGACCGGCGTCCCGCTCGAGCGGGTCCTGGCGTTCGAGGACGAGATCCGGGGCGCCGACCTGGTCGTACTGCCCGAGGCCGTGCTCGGCGGCTATCCGGGCCGGACGCCGTTCGTGGAGTACTTCCACGCGGCCGTGACGGTGCCCGGCCCCGAAGTCGCCGAGCTGGCCGGGCTCGCGGCGCGGACCGGCGCGAGCCTGGTCGTGGGCGTCATCGAGCGCGGCGGCTCGACGCTGTACAGCACGGTCGTTTTCCTCGACCCGGCACTCGGCCTGGTGGCCCGGCACCGCAAGCTGGTCCCGACCGCCCGCGAACGCCTGGTCTGGGGCCGCGGCGACGGCTCGATGCTCCCGGTCGTCCCGACGGCGGCCGGCCGCGCCGGCGCGGCGATCTCCTGGGAGAACCACATGCCCCTGCTGCGGGCCGCGATGTACGCGAAGGGCGTCGACATCTGGTGCGCCCCGACGGCGGACGATCGCGACGTCTGGCAGGCGTCGATGCGCCACATCGCCGACGAGGGCCGGTGTTTCGTGGTTTCGGCGTGCCCGTACGAAACCACGGGCGACGACCCGTTCCGCGGCGGCAGCGTGATCGTCGGCCCGCTGGGGGACGTGCTGGCGGGCCCGTTGCGCGGCACCGAAGGCCTGATCACGGCGGAGATCGACCTGGCCGAGATCGTGGCCGCGCGGCACAGCCTCGACGTGTCGGGCCACTACGCGCGGCCGGACGTCTTCTCGCTGACGGTGGACGAGCGACCCCAGGACGGCGTCACCTTCCTGAGGTGACGCCGCCCCGCCGGACTCACACCGCCAGCCGGCCGCCGTCCACCGGGAGGATCGCGCCCTGGACGAAGCTCGCATCGCCCGCTGCCAGGAACGCGATCGCCGCCGCGATCTCCTCCGGGGACGCCACGCGCCCGGCCGGGCCCGCGGCCGCCAGCTCGTCCAGGCCGTCGCCGAAGACCGCCGTTCCTTCGGTGCGGGTCGGGCCCGGGCTGACCGCGTTGACGCGCACGCCCGACGGCCCGAACTCCGCCGCCCACGCCTTCGTCATCAGCTCGATCGCCGACTTCGACGCGCCGTACACCGCCATGCCCGCCATGCCGCGCACCGCGACCATCGTGGACACGTTCACGATCGCGCCGTGGCCGCGTGCCGCCATCTCCGGCCCCAGCGCGGCGACGAGGAAGAACGGCACCTTCACGTTCGTCGTGAAGACCGCGTCGAAGTCCGCCTCCGCGAAGGTTCCGGTCGGTCCGGTCGGGAAGATCCCGGCGTTGTTGACCAGCACGTCGATCGGCCCGGCCAGCTCCCGCGCCCGGTCCGCCAGCGCCCGCGCCGACGCGGCGTCGACGAGGTCGGCCGCGACGAAGTCGGCCTTCCCGCCCGCCGCGCGGATGGTCTCGACGGCCTCGGCGCCGCGCCCGGCGTCCCGGCCGGACAGCACCACGTGCGCGCCGAGCCCGGCCAGCGCCGCCGCCGTCGCGCGGCCGATGCCGCTCGTGGCGCCGGTCACCAGTGCCGCCGACCCGGACAGTTCTGCAGTCATCGTTCAGCTCCTCCGCAACCCGGGTGTTTCCCCGGTCGCAGAGTTCAAGCGAGACCACCCGGAAGGACTTCCGGCTGCGTGTTCGGCCCTCCTTATACCTCCGATCCGTTCCGCCGATGGTCTTCCAGCGCCGCGACGAACTCGGCGACGTCCCGCCGTCGCGACGCCGCCGGCCACACGGCCCAGGTCCGCCGGACGATCGGCGTGCCGGCCAGCGGCACCCACCGGACCGTGTCCGGCAGCGGGTAGGGCCACTCGGGCGGCGCGAACGCGTACGCCCCGCCCGCGCTGACCGCCGGGATCTTCAATTCGACGATCAGCCGCTGCTCCTCCGGCACCTCCGGCCCGACGTCGAGGCCGTGACTGCGCAGGATCGCGGCCAGCTCGTCGTACCAGGCCGGGCTGCCCGCACGCGGGAAGGCGAACCACTCCAGCCCGGCCAGGTCCTCCAGCCGGACCGGTGAACCCAGCTTCTCGGCGACCTCGGTGGCCAGCAGGACACCGACGTCCTCGGTCACCACGAGCGTCGCGTCCAGATCGGGCCCGGGCGGACGCTCGCGGACCAGCCCGACGTCCAGCTCGCCGGCCCGCAGCGCCGCCACCTGCGCCACCGACGACAGGTGCCGCGCCTGCACCCGCGTGTCCGGCAGCCGCGCGAGCGCCGCCGGCAGCAGCTCCGGCGGCAGTTCCAGCGGGACGCCGACGCGCAGCACGCCGCCGCCGTCCGCGGTGTGCCGGGCCATCGCGGCCAGCGCCTGGTCGTGGCGCGCCAGCACCGCGCGGGCCTCGCCGAGCAGCGTCGTCCCGGCGTCGGTGACCTGCACGCCGGTGCTGGTGCGCACCAGCAGCCGGACGCCGAGCCGCCGTTCGAGGGCCGTGATCGTCTGGGACAGCGCCGGCTGGCTCACGTGCAGCTGCCGGGCCGCCTTCGACATCGCGCCCGCCTCGACGACCGCGACGAACGCCCGCAGCTCCCGGATCTCCATCAGACGGCCCACCGGATCGGCAGCGACTTGAGGCCGTTCTGGAAGTTCGAGCGCAGCCGCACCGGGTCGCCCGCCAGGGAAACCTGGCCGAGCCGGTCGAGCACCGCGTCGAACATCGCCCGCAGCTGCACCCGCGCGAGGTGCGCGCCGAGGCAGAAGTGCGGGCCGTGGCCGAAGGTCAGGTGGTCGTTCGGGGTCCGGCCGATGTCGAACGTGTCCGGCTCCGGGAACACCGCGGGATCCCGGTTGGCCGCCGAGAACCAGACCACCACCTTGTCCCCGGCGGCAATGTCCACATCGGACAACCGGACGCCGGTGACGGCCGTGCGCCGGAAGTGCATGACCGGCGTCCACCACCGCAGCATCTCTTCGACCGCCGAGGGCAGCAGCGAGCGGTCGGCCAGCAGCCGGCGGTATTGCGCGGGGTGCGAGAGCAGCGCGAGCAGCCCGCCCGGCAGGCCGTTGCGGAGGGTTTCGTTGCCCGCCACGGAAAAGAGCCAGAACAGGTTCTCGAACTCGGCGAGCGAGACGCGGCCGCCGTCGTCCGCGACGTGCTGCATCAGGTTGCTCATCACGTCGTCACCCGGGTGGGCACGCTTGTACTCGCCCAAAGCGTTCGCGTACGCGTAGAGATCCGGCATGCCCGCGCGCGTCCGCGGGTCGGGCATCGACCCGTCCGGCCCCGGCGACGGCCGGACGGCGAGCGCGGCCCGGGCCAGCTCGCTCACCTCGGCTGCGGATACCGTCGAGCTCACCGCGTACTCGGCGTCCTGGTAGCCGATCACGCGGTTGCTCCAGTCGTACATCAGCCGCCGGTCCTGCTCCGGCACGCCGAACACCTCGGCCAGCGTCAGCAGCGGGAGATCGGCCGCCACCTGCGCGAAGTCACACCGGCCGTCGGAGGCGACGGCGTCGACGAGGTCCCGCGCCCAGGCCTCGATCTGCGACGTCAGCTTCGCGATCGCCCGCGGGGTGAACGCCTTGGTGAGCAGCCCGCGCAGCCGGCCGTGCTCCGGCGGGTCCATGTTCAGCATCATCCGGCGCACGTACGCGAGGTCGGCCGCGTCCCGGATCTGCGTCCCGCCCAGCTGCGAGGAGAACACTCCCGGGTCGCGCAGCACCCGCCGCACCTCGGCGTGCCCGAGCACGGCCCAGAAGTCGTCGACGCGCACCACCGGGCCGGCGCGCCGCAGCCGCGCCAGCTCGTCATACGGGACCCCTCGCACGTAGGTGTCCGGATCGGTGATCGTCACGGGCCGACCCTAGCCGCGGGCACCGACAATTTGGGAGGCTGCGCGGATGGACACGCTCAACATGCGCATCGGCGGCAAGGGCGAACCGGCCGTCCTCCTGCTGCACGGCCTCGGCGCGACCGGCGCCGTCTGGAACCACCTCGCCGTCCAGCTCGACCGGCGCGTCCTGGTGCCCGACCTGCCCGGCCACGGCCCGTCCGCACCCCTGCCGCACTACAGCTTCGCCACGCTCGCCGAAGCGGTGGCGCGAGCGCTGCCGGACGGCGGGCCGCTGATCGTCGCCGGGCACTCACTCGGCGGGGTGCTCGCGCTGGAACTGGCGTCCGATCGCCACGACGTCGAGGTGGCCGGCGTGCTGGCCCTCGGCGTCAAGGTCGAGTGGAGCCAGGACGACCTCAACCGCGCGGCGTCGTTCGCGGCCCGGCCGCCGCTGGTGTTCGCGACGCAGGAGGAGGCCGATCAGGCGTACCTGAAGGTGTCCGGGCTGCTCGGGATCGCGCCGGCCGACCCGGCCGGGCTTCGCGAGACCGAGGGAGGTTGGCGCCTCGCGATGGACCCGGCCGCGTTCGGCCTCGGCGCGCCGGACATGCCGGCCCTGTTGGCCGGGGCGCGCTGCCCGGTCGTGCTCGCCGCGGGGGAAAACGACCCGATGAGCCGTCCGGAGCAGCTGCGGGCGCTCGATCCCGGCGCCGTCACGCTCGCCGGTCTCGGGCACAACGCCCACGTCGAGGACCCGGCCGCCGTGCGGGCCCTGCTCGAACGCTTCGGCGTCTAGAAGGAGCGGGTGCAGCCGTCGTACCCCACTCGACGGCTGCTCCGCCAACCCCTCGCCACCATCGGACGCGAGAAGCCTAGGAAAGCGCGGTGGACGAGCGCCTGTACTCCCGCTCCGCGCCGCCGTCACGGTCCGTACCTGCGGAAACGGTTATCTTCGCCGATCGGTGGTACATCTCGGGCGGCACGATCGTGATGCTGGAGAGGTACGTTCCGCTCGGGGGACGCAGGAGAGGACGCCTGTGGACGAAGGTCCGTCGTTCGCCGGATGGCTGCGCGACCGGCGTGTGCTCGCCGGTCTCACCCAGGCCCAGCTCGCCGAGCGTGCGGGACTGAGCCTGCGCGCGGTGCGCAACGCCGAGCTCGGCAGCGTCCGGCGGCCCCGGCCGGAGACGGCCCGCAAGCTGCGGGAGGCGCTGGCCGAAGCCCCGCCGGAACCCGTGCGGCTCGGCGTCCTGGGCCCGTTGACGGTGACGCGCGGCGCCGAGGCCGTGGAGATCGGCGCGGAGAAGCAGCGCCTCCTGCTGGCGCTGCTGGCCCTGCAGCCGAACCGGACAGTCCGGCGCGAGGACCTCGTCGACGTCATCTGGGACGAGCCGCCGTCGTCGTGCCTGGAGCTGCTCCACACCTACGTCGCCCGGCTGCGGCGGGCGCTGCGGCCGGCCGACCTCATCGCCACGGACAAGGGCGGCTACCGGCTGGCCGTCGGCGAGGACGAGCTCGACCTGCTGCGTTTCGAAGCGCTGCTGGAACGGGACGCCCACAAGGAGGCCCTGGAACTCTGGCGCGGCCCGGCGCTCGCCGACGTCGAACGGCTGCGCCAGCACCCCGCCCGGCTCGCGCTGTCGATGCGGCGCGCGAAGGCCGTGCTGGCCTACGCCGCGGACGCCGACCCCGAGGACGCGGCGGTGCAGCTGCGGGTGCTGACCGCGGAGGAGCCGCTGAACGAGTCCGCGCACGCCAAGCTGGTGCTGGCGCTCGCCGCATCCGGGCGCCAGGCCGCCGCGCTGGATGTCTTCGACGAAGTGCGCCGGCGCCTGGCCGATGAGCTCGGCCTGGAACCCGGTCCCGAGCTGCGGGCGGCTCAGCAGCAGGTGCTGCGCCAGGACTTCGCCGCTCCGGAGCCGCCCGCGCGGGTGCCGGCCCAGCTGCCCGCCGACGTCCCCGGGTTTCGCGGCCGGGCCGCGCAGCTGGCCGAGCTGGACGCGCTGCTGCGGCGCGACGAAGGCGACACCGGCGCGCGCATCGCCGTCCTCTCCGGCACCGGCGGGGTCGGCAAGACCGCGCTCGCGGTCCGCTGGGCGCAGCGCGTGCCCGCGGAGTTCCCGGACGGCCAGCTCTACCTCGACCTGCACGGCTACGGCACGGTCCGGCCGGTGGACCCGGGCGACGCGCTGTCGGGGTTCCTGCGTGCCCTCGGCGTCGACGGCGCGGACATCCCCGCCGAGCCGGACGAGCGCGCCGCGAAGTTCCGGACCGCGCTCACCGGGCGGCGGATGCTGCTGGTGCTGGACAACGCCAACGCGGTCGGGCAGGTCCGCCCGCTGCTGCCCGGCTCGCCGACCTGCCTGGTGCTGGTGACCAGCCGGGACGCGCTGCCCGGGCTGGTCGCCCGTCACGGCGCCCGCCGCGTGCTCGTCGACCTGCTCACCGAGGCCGAGGCGCGTGATCTGCTGCGGGCGCTGCTCGGCCGGCGCGTCGACGACGAACCGGAGGCCACCGCGGCCCTGATCGGGTACGCGGCCCGGTTGCCGCTGGCGCTGCGGCTGGTCGCGGAGCTGGCGCTGAGCCGGCCGGGGGAGCGGCTCGCCGCGCTCGCGGCCGAGCTGGCCGACGAACGGCGCCGGCTCGACCTGCTCGATGGCGGCGGTGACGAACTGACCGCGGTCCGCGCGGTGTTCTCGTGGTCCTACCGCAACCTCGCGCCCGACGCGGCGCGCGTGTTCCGGCTCTGCGGCCTGCACCCGGGCCGCGACTTGACACCGCCCGCGCTGGCCGCGCTCGCCGGCGTCCCCCTGCCGGAGGCCGAAAGGCTGGCCGGCACCCTGGTGCGCGCCCACCTCGTGCAGCAGACCAGTGACGACCGGGTCCAGCTGCACGACCTGCTGCGCGTCTACGCGGCCGAGCTCGCAGCGGAGGACGCCGAGGAGAGCCACGAGGCGCAGCAGCGGCTGTTCGACTTCTACGTCACTTCGGCCGGGCAGGCGATGGACGTCGTCCTGCCGCAGGAACGGCACCTGCGGCCGCGCGTGCCCGACCCGGAGATCAAGGTGCTCGACGCGCCGGCGTGGCTGGAGGCCGAGCGGCGGAACCTGCTGGCGGTCGCCGCGCACGCCACCCGGCACGGCTGGCCCGAGCACCTGCGGCTGCTGTCCGGGATCCTGTGGCACTACCTCGACGTCGGCGGCTACCACGAGGAAGCGCTGGTGCTGCACACGCACGCGTCGGCGCTGGCCCACCACACCGGCGACCGGGCGGCCGAGGCCGAGCCGCTCATCCTGATCGCGCTGGGCCACTGGCGGGTCGGCCGGTCGCCGGAGGCCCTGCGGTACCTGGAGGAGGCGCTCGTCCTGGCCCGGGAAACCGGCGACTGGCGCACCGAAATCCACTCGGTCAACACCCTGGGGCTGGTGTGCCGCGCGCTGGGCCGGTTCGCCGACGGGATCCGGTACTCGACCGAGGCCCTCGCCCTGGCGCGGAAGACGGGCGACCGCACCAGCGAAGGCCTGGTCCTGGTGGTGCTCGGCTGTTCCAGCCGCGGCATCGGCCGCTACGGCGAAGCGATCGGCTACCTGGAAGAGGCCCTCGCCCTGGCGCGTGACATCGCCGACCGCACCAGCGAGGGCTACGCGCTGGTCAACCTGGGCGACGCGCTGTCGGCGCTGGGCCGGCACGACGAAGCCGTCCAGGCCCTGGAGGAAGGGCTGACGCACCTGCGTGCGATGGGCGTCCGGGTGAGCGAGGGGTACGCCTTGAGCATCCTCGGCGACATCGAGCACGCCCGCGGCCGGTACGCCGAAGCCGCGGAACACCTGGAGCGGGCCCTGGAAATCGCGCAGGAGACGGGAAGCCCGCCCAACCGCAGCATCTCGCTGAAGCACCTGGGCGACGTCCGGCTGGCGCAGGGACGGCACGCGGAAGCGGCCCAGCACCTCGAAGAAGCACTGAGCCTGGCCCGCGAATGCGGCGATCGGGGCGTGGAATCCCGCGTCCTCAACAGCCTCGGCAGCCTCTCCGCCGCGCGCGGCGCCACCGCGGACGCGCTGCGGTACCACCGGGAAGCCCTGGCCGTGGCGAAGGAAACGGGCTGCCGTCCGGAGCAGGGCCGGGCCCACTGCGGGCTCGGCGAAGTCCACAGCGGACTCGGTGACCCGGAGGCCGCCCGCTCGCAGTGGGAGCGGGCGCTGGCCTGTTACGCCGGGGAATGCGTGCCCGGCGCGATCCGGGTCCGGAACCACCTGACGGCCCTGGAGCGCGGCGCGCGGTGATCGGGTTCGCGGGCGGCCAGGTCGGCTTCGAGCCGCTGGAGGTCGCGGTCGACGACGTCGGTGCTGCCCGCGAGCCGGGCCCGGGGCTTCACGGCCTGCTCCCGGTGGCCTTGAAGAACGTGTAGTGGAAGGTGCCGTCGTCACGGGTCGTCCGGTGCAGGTCGGCGATGCCCTGGTCCCAGCGGTTCTGCGTGATCAGCCCGCGGCCGACGGCCATTTCGCCGACGCCGTCGACCATCGCGGTGAACGTGTCGCGCGTGAACCCGGTGACCAGGCCGGGCCGGGACGCGTCGGCGTAGACCGTCCGCGGTTCGACCATGACGTCCCCGAACCCGGCGCCGGTCAGCAGCGGGTGGAGGCGGCGGCCGATGAGCGCGTCGCCGCCGGCGTCGGCCTGGAGCCGGATCAGGCAGTCGACGGCGGCCTGGGCGTGCTCGCTGCGCGGGTGGAAGAACGCCGAACCGTGGTCGCCCTCGATCACGGTGATCGTGCCGCCGGGGCGCAGCAGCGTCTTCAGGTGCGCGAGGGCCTTCTCCGGCTCCGGCAGGTGTTCGAGGACGAAGCAGACGAAGACGTGGTCGTACTCGCCGTCGAGGCCGAACAGGTCGGCCTGCCGGAAGTCGACGCCCTCGACCCGGGCCCGGGCCTGGCGCAGGGACGCCGCGGAGACGTCGACCGCGGTCAGGTGCGCGTCCGGGCTGCGGGCCGCGAGGTGGACGGTCTGGGCGCCGACCCCGCAGCCGGCTTCGAGCACGCGGCTGCCGGCGGGGTAGGCCGTCCCGGCGTGCAGGAGGTCGGCGAGGGTGTCGGCCTGGTCGCCGAGGCGGCGGGCTTCGGGTTCGGTGTATCCGTGCACGTAAACGGTGTCCATGCGTCCAGCGTGCTGCGACAATGGCCCGATGGACAGAGCCAAAACAGCGCCCTCGGAGGGGTCCATAGGCTCGGACTTCCTCCAGCTGGACGTCCGGTCGGCGCCACCGGGCGGGCTCGCGGACTGGCTCGCCGGGCAGTTGCGTTCCGCGGTCGCCGACGGCCGGTTGCCGGTGGGCGGACGGCTGCCCGCGTCCCGGGTGCTGGCCGTCGAGCTGCGCGTGTCGCGGGGCGTGGTCACCGAGGCCTACCAGCGGCTGATCGACGACGGCCACGCCGCGGGCCGCGGCCGGGCGGGCACGGTCATCGTCGCCGCGCCCGTGCTGCCGCCGTCCCCTTCGCCGGACCGGCGCTCTTCGGACGTGATCACGGCTTCGCCGGGCGTGGAGGTGTTCGACGCGGTCCGCGCGACCCCGGCCCGGATCGACCTCAGCCCCGGCGTCCCGGACCTGACGGCGTTCCCGCGGGCGGCGTGGCTGCGGGCGGAGCGGGCGGTGCTGGACGAGCTGGAGCCGTCCCACTTCGGCTACAGCGACCCGCGCGGCGCGCCGTCGATGCGGCTGGCGGTGTCGCGCTGGCTGGCCCGCAACCGCGGGATCCGCGTCGATCCGGGCGAGATCATCGTGGTGGCCGGGGTCGCGCAGGCGTTGACGCTGGTCGGCGAGGTGCTGCGGCAGCACGGCGTGACTTCGGTGGCCGTCGAGGACCCGAGTTCGCTGGGGGCGCGGCAGCACCTGCACCACTGCGGCCTGGCGACCCCGCCGGTGCCGGTCGACGACGACGGCCTGCGCGTCTCGGCGTTGACGGCGCCGGCGGTGCTGCTGACACCGGCGCACCAGTTCCCGATGGGCGTGGTGCTGGGCGGCGAGCGCCGTCGTGAGCTGATGCGCTGGGCGTCTTCCGGCGGCATCGTGCTCGAAGACGACTACGACGCCGAGCACCGCTACGACCGGGCGCCGGTGCCCGCGGTCCGGTCGATGGTGCCGGAGGTCTGCTACATGGGCAGCGTGTCGAAGCTGCTGGCGCCGGCGTTGCGGGTGGGCTGGCTGGTGGCGCCGCCGCGGTTCTCCGCCGATCTCGTGGCGGCGAAGCGGTTCGCTGACCTGGGCAATCCGGTGCTGGCCCAGCTGGTCCTGGCGCGCTTGATGGAGACGGGCGAGCTGGAGCGGCAGCTGCGGGTGGTGCGAGGGCGGCACCGGCGCCGGCGGGACGCGATGATCCGGGCGCTGTCGGCGTCGCTGCCCTCGGCGGTGGTCCACGGCGCGGCCGCCGGGTTGCACCTGACGGTGACGTTCGACGCTGACGTGGACGACGTCGCGGTGGCGGCGGCCGCGCTGGCGGAGGGGGTCAAGGTCCAGCCGCTGTCGTGGCACCGGCAGCTCCCGGGGCGGCCGGGCCTGGTGCTGGGGTATGCGGCGCGGACGGCGTCGGAGATCGAGGAGGGCGTGGCCGTTCTGGGCCCTCTGGTAAAGGGTCCCTAAAGGACAGTCAAGCGGCTGTGATCATGCTCTCCCATGCATTTCGCGCTGTTGGTTGCCATACGCAAGCAACTTGCTTAGCCTAGCTAAGGGACTTTGCGAGCAGAAGGGTTGCACAGTGGCGGAACGCCGGACGTATTCGATCGCGGAACTGGGGCCGCGGTACAAGTGGATCGCGCTGTCCAACACGACGCTGGGCATGCTGATCGCCACGATCAACTCCTCGATCGTGCTGATCGCGCTGCCCGACATCTTCAAGGGCATCGGCATCAACCCCCTGGAACCGGCCAACACGAGCTACCTGCTGTGGATGATCATGGGCTTCCTCGTGGTCACCGCGGTGCTGGTGGTGAGCTTCGGCAGGCTCGGCGACATGTACGGCCGCGCGAGGATGTACAACCTCGGCTTCGCGGTGTTCACGGTGTCGTCGATCATGCTGGCCATCACCTGGTTCGACGGCGACGCGGCCGCGTTGTGGCTGATCGGCTGGCGGATCGTGCAGGGCGTCGGCGGCGCCTTCCTGATGGCGAACAGCTCGGCGATCCTCACCGACGCCTTCCCGGCCAACCAGCGCGGCCTCGCGCTCGGCATGAACGGCGTCGCGGCCATCGCGGGCTCGTTCCTCGGCCTGGTCGTCGGCGGCGTGCTCGCGCCGGTCGACTGGAACCTGATCTTCCTGGTGTCGGTGCCGTTCGGCGTGATTGGCACGGTCTGGGCGTACCTCAAGCTGCACGACACCGGCGTCCGCAAGCACGCGCGGATGGACTGGTGGGGCAACATCACCTTCGCCGTCGGCCTGATCGCGGTGCTGATCGGCATCACCTACGGCATCCAGCCCTACGGCTCGTCCCCGACCGGCTGGGGGAGCCCGTTCGTGCTGACCTGCCTGATCGGCGGCCTCGCGGTGCTGGTGGCGTTCGTGGTCATCGAGTCGAAGGTGGACAACCCGCTGTTCCGCCTGTCGCTGTTCCGCATCCGCTCGTTCACCTGGGGCAACGTCGCCAACCTGACGGCGTCCCTCGGCCGCGGCGGGCTGCAGTTCATCCTGATCATCTGGCTGCAGGGCATCTGGCTCCCGCAGCACGGCTACACGTTCGAGCAGACCCCGTTGTGGGCGGGCATCTACATGCTCCCGATGACGATCGGCTTCCTGGTCTCGGCCCCGGCGTCGGGCGTGCTGTCCGACCGCATCGGCAGCCGCCTGCTCGCCTCGGGCGGCCTGCTCATCACGGCGGTGACGTTCCTGCTGCTGATCCTGCTGCCGGTGAACTTCGACTACTGGGCGTTCGCGGCGATCCTGCTGATCAACGGCATCGGCATGGGCATGTTCGCCTCCCCGAACCGCGCCGAGGTGATGAACAGCCTCCCGGCGGACGCCCGCGGCTCGGGCGCGGGCATGATGACGACGTTCCAGAACGCGGCGATGGTCCTGTCGATCGGCTTCTTCTTCAGCTTGATCATCGCGGGCCTCTCGTCGAGCCTCCCGTCGACGATGAGCGCGGGCCTGATCGAGCACGGCGTTCCGGCGTCGTCGGCGGCCCAGATCGCCAACCTCCCGGCGGTGGCGGTGCTGTTCGCGGCGTTCTTGGGGTACAACCCGATCCAGCAGTTGCTGGGCGGTCAGCTGTCGTCCCTGCCGCCGGACCAGGCGTCGTTCCTGACGGGGCGGAGCTTCTTCCCGAACCTGATCTCGGGCCCGTTCCAGTCGGGCCTGGCGGTGGCGTTCGGCTTCGCGATCGTGGTGTGCCTGATCGGCGCGGTGGCGTCGCTGCTGACCAAGGACGCCCGCCCGAAGAACGGCGAGTCGGTGGGGGAGGAACTGGCCGCGGTGGCGGGGGAGTCGAGCGGCGGGCCGAGCGAATTGGTGTCGCCTTCGACCGAGCGCTGACGGTCGTTTCGGGAAGCCGGGTGCCGGGTGGCACCCGGCTTTTTCGCGTCGAAAGCGCCGTTGGAAGTAGGCCGAATGACGCAACTGTCAAAGAACAAGGAACGGCCGGGTCGGGTGATCGATAGGAAGATCGAACAGCTCGCGGGAGGGCGAGCTCGTCTTCGCGCGGCATGGAGGGTGCGGCGCTCCGGAGGAAAGCCGGGCCGACTGGCGCCTCGATCAACGTCCTCACCGATTGCCTGCCGCTGCCGTGCGGCGGGCCGATTCGTGCTGCCCGACAACGCTTTCACGAGGGAATTCCATGCGCCAGGGAACGTTTGCCCGGAGACCCGTCACGCTCTGCTGCGCTTTCACCATCGCCCTCAGCGGCGCCGTCGGTCGCGGGCGGGGTCGTGTCCTCGTCGGCCAGCCTGCCGGCGATGGTGGTGGCGTCGTCGACGGACGACGTCCAGGACGGGGACTCCGTCTACGAGAAGGCCAAGGAGTCGGTGCTCGACCCGAGCAAGCCGGTGGTCCAGGACGCGGCCGACCCGGTCGCTTCGGAGCTCGGCGTCGTCTCCGGGGTGGAAACCGATGCCGACGCTCAGCCGTGCGGCACGACCTGCCCCGACGGCGACGGGTACCTGTACCGAGGCCTTCCGGCATATCACTGGCAGTATCTCGAGGCGCTGCAAGGACGTGCGGTCCCCCGGGGCGGTGACAAGACGCTGGAACAGCACGTGGCCTCCAACAAGGCCACTGACAGCGACTACACGTCGTGGACGCACGACTACGAGGGCATGGCGCTGCCCGCGTCGGAAGACGATACCCGAGGAGGGGGCAATATCGTGCTGAGGATCCGTGAAGAGGACGTGCCCGCCGACCGGAACTTCCCGACTCACCGGCACCCGGAGGTCGAGGTGTATCCGGAAGAGCAGGAGCATACGTTGAAGGGGATCATCGACGGCGCGGAGGTCAGTGTCGACCGCGGGCCGTGGTACCGCCCCGAACCTGTCGAAGGCGAGATCGAAGATCCACGGCCTCCGCACCTGCGCACGCCTTGGTTTGAAAGCAGTGGAGGCTGGGAGTGACAAGCGATTCGGATCGTGAACGGCTCGGAGAGCTGCTTTCCGGACTGGCTCCGGCGGAGATCCCGTTGTTGGCGCTCGATGCGCTGGCGGCCGGGGCCAATTGCGAGATCGAGGGGCCGGTGGGGGTGCTGAGGATGAAGTCGCTGTTCGCTCGGCGGGAGCGCAATTCGCGAAACGCAGGTCAACACTCGGTCGGGTTCGTGGACGGTGTCCGCGCGCTGAAGGCGTACAGCGGGACGCACTGCGTCATCGCCCACATCGACGATCGCCCGCGGGGCGGTTACTTCTTCCAGCTGTTCCTGACCCCGGATGTGTCCGGAGTAATTACTTGCTTCGGAGTGAAGCCGGTCCTCCCGGCAAAGGGGGCTTCATCGGAAAGCGAATGACCTACCAGCCGACCGTGGCTCGCTGGATCTTCACCGGCTTCGCCGGCGCCCCGTCCAGCGGCCCGTCCGGGTCGGTCGGGATGATCCCGTCCGCCACCATCCGATCAAGAGCCGACATCCCCCGGATCACCCGCCCCATCACCGAGTAGTTGGCCGGGATGTTCGCGAACGAGTGCACGATGAAGAACTCCGACCCGTTGGTCCCCGGCCCCTGGTTCCCCATAGCGATCGTCCCCCGCGGGTACGTCTCCGAACCCGAGACCTCGTCCGGGAACTTGTACCCCGGCCCACCCTTTTCCACCTCGTAGATGTCCCCGCATTGAAGAACACCAAGGCGAGCGGAGTTGGACAGCCGCCAGCACTGCGACCGGTCATAGAACCGCTGCAAAACCAGCGAGACCATGTTGTGCACCGCGCAAGGCGCCGCCCCGCCACGGTCCAGCCGCACGGTCACCGGCCCGTAATTGAACCGGAACGTCACGTCGACAGTCCCGCGCGTCAAGGCCACCGGCAAAGGACGCACCACCGGCCGCGCGGCCGGGTTCGAGGGCGTCGGCGTGAACTCGCACCGGACCAGCGGCACCGAAGCCGACGCCGGCGTGGCAGGGGCCACCAAGGCACTCAGAACGACACCGACGAGAGCAAGTCCCCAGCGCAGCTTCATGCCGGGGACGTTAGCGAAAAACCGACTACTTGCGCCAGGCCGTGCGCTGCTTGCGGATGTCCAGCACGAGCAGCAGGATCAGGAACAACGACAGCCCCACCAGCCACACGTTCTCGGTGTTGTTCTCGTGGTTGCCCTTGATCATCACCAGCAGGATGATCGCGCTGACCCAGCCGGCGATGCGGGTGGCCTTCGGGAACGAGCCGTGCCAGCCCCAGGCCGCGGACGGCTCGTCGCGCGGGTCGACCTCGGGCCGCCTCTTCTCGACCGCCTTGCCTGCCACGATGAACTCCTCAAACCCCGTGAACCTCGGACCCGCCGATGATCCCACACCTCCGGGTGCGCCGCGGAGACGCCCCGCGCGACAATGACCGGCGATGACTACCTCGCGAAGCGTTCTCGTGCTCGGCTCGACCGGGTCCATCGGCGTGCAGGCCCTCGACGTCGCCGCGCGCAACCCGCACCTGTTCCGGGTGGCCGGGATCGCCGCCGGTGGGGCCGATCCGGCCGCTCTCGCCGCGCAGGCGATCGCCCACGGCGTCGAAGCCGTCGCCGTGACCAGGGCCACGGCCGCCGAGGACGTCCAGCTCGCGCTGTACGCCGAGGCGCAGAAGCGTGGGTACGCGCAGGGTGACTTCAAGCTCCCGCGGCTGTTCGCCGGCTCCGACGCCGTCACCGAGCTGATCGAGGCCGTCGAAGTCGACACCGTCCTCAACGCCCTGCCCGGCTCCCGCGGCCTCGAGCCCACGCTCAAGGCCCTGGCCACCGGCGCCACCCTCGCGCTCGCGAACAAGGAGTCGCTCATCGCCGGCGGGCCGCTGGTGCTCGCCGCCGCGAAGCCCGGGCAGCTCGTGCCCGTCGACTCCGAACACTCCGCCATCGCGCAGGCGCTGCGGGCCGGGAAGGAAAGCGAAGTCGCCCGGCTCGTCCTGACCGCGTCCGGCGGCCCGTTCCGCGGCCGCAAGCGCGCCGAGCTGGCCGGGGTCACCGTCGAGCAGGCGATGGCGCACCCGACCTGGTCCATGGGCCCGCTGATCACGATCAACTCCGCCACCTTGGTCAACAAGGGCCTGGAGCTGATCGAGGCGGCCCTGCTCTTCGGCATCGCGCCGGAGAAGATCGACGTCACCGTGCACCCGCAGTCGATCGTGCACTCCATGGTGACCTTCACCGACGGCTCGACGATCGCCCAGGCCAGCCCGCCCGACATGCGGCTGCCGATCGCGCTCGCCCTGCACTGGCCCGACCGGGTGCCCGGCGCCGCCGCCGCGTGCACCTGGGACACCGCCGCGACCTGGACCTTCGAGCCGCTGGACGACGAGGCCTTCCCGGCCGTCGAGCTGGCCCGCCACTGCGGCAGCGCCGGCGGCTGCCTGCCCGCCGTCTACAACGCCGCGAACGAGGAGGTCGTGGCGGCTTTCCTCGCGCAGAACACCAGCTTCACGTCGATAGTGGACACTGTTTCCGAGGTGGTGGGAGCCGCCGACGAATGGCGTCGCGAACCACGCGACGTGGAGGACGTACTCGCGGCCGAGCGCTGGGCTCGTGCGCGGGCCGGTTCGATCATCGAGGGGAAGTAGCGGGTGCTCGCCTACATCATCGGTGTGGTGCTCTTCGCGCTGGGGATCTGCGTCTCAGTCGCACTGCACGAGGCCGGCCACATGCTGACGGCGAAGGCCTTCGGCATGAAGGTCCGCCGGTACTTCGTGGGCTTCGGGCCCACGGTGTTCTCCTGGCGCCGCGGCGAGACCGAGTACGGCCTGAAGTGGATCCCGCTCGGCGGGTTCTGCGACATCGCCGGCATGACCGCGCTCGACGAGGTGACGCCGGACGAGGCGCCGCGCGCGATGTGGCGGTTCAAGACCTGGAAGCGCACCGTCGTGATGTCGGCCGGGTCGGTCACCCACTTCATCCTCGGCTTCGTGGTCCTCTACCTGATGGCCGTGACCATGGGCCTGCCGAACCTGGCCCCCGTCGACACCACGCCGGTGCTGGCGGCGACGTCGTGCGCGCAGTCGGCGACGACCGAGGCGCAGGCCCAGGCCCAGTCCGACAACCCGGGCTGCCCGCCGGGCGCGGTGCGGCCGGCCGAGGCGGCCGGGCTGCGGGCCGGCGACAAGATCCTCGCGGTCGGCGGGAAGCCGGTCGCCAGCTGGACCGAGATGCTCGCCGCCGTGCAGGCCACCAGCGGCCGGACCCAGTTCGACGTCCAGCGCGGCGACCAGCGGCTCGCGCTCATCGTCGACGTGCCGCAGGTGCAGCGCTGGACCAGCGCCGGCGTCAAGACGGTCGGCATGATCGGCGCGTCCCCGAAGCAGCCGGCGGTCACCACCCAGTACGGCCCGGTCGCCGCGGTCGGCGCCACCTTCAGCTTCACCGGCACGATGTTCGCCGAGACGGCGCAGCGGCTCGTCGAGTTCCCCCAGCGCATCCCCGCCGTCGTCACCGCGATCTTCGGCGGCGAGCGCGACCCGAACACCCCGGTCAGCGTCGTCGGCGCGAGCCGGATCGGCGGCGAGGCCGTCGAGCGGGGCATCTGGGTGCTGTTCTTCTTCCTGCTGGCCAGCCTGAACTTCTTCATCGGCGTGTTCAACCTGCTGCCGCTGCTGCCGCTGGACGGCGGCCACATCGCGGTGGTCTGGTACGAGCGCGTCCGCGACTGGATCCGGGCCCGGCGGGGCAAGGTCGCCGGCGGGCCTGTCGACTACACCAGGTTGTCCGGGATCACGATGGTGCTGGTGCTCATCGGCGGTGCGGTCACGCTACTCACCGTGACCGCGGACATCGTCAACCCGATCCGCCTGCAGTAGCGAACCGCCACGGAGGGTTCCGGCCCCTCCGTGGCGCGCCACACCGCGCGTAACGCTGCTCACCGTGACGGTTGACATGGTGAAGGTGGCCCAGTAGGGGTAGGTACGCTGGAAGCCGTGACCGTCGCACTCGGTATGCCCGCCCTGCCCCCGCCCGTCCTCTCCGAGCGCCGCAAGACCCGCCAGCTCCAGGTGGGCCCGGTCGGTGTCGGCAGCGACTTCCCGATCTCCGTCCAGTCGATGACGACGACGCTCACCTCCGACGTCAACGCGACGCTGCAGCAGATCGCCGAGCTGACCGCCGCGGGCTGCGACATCGTCCGCGTGGCGTGCCCGTCGGCCGACGACGCCGAGGCGCTGCCCGCGATCGCGAAGAAGTCGCAGATCCCGGTGATCGCCGACATCCACTTCCAGCCGAAGTACGTCTTCGCGGCGATCGAGGCCGGCTGCGCGGCGGTGCGCGTCAACCCCGGCAACATCCGCAAGTTCGACGACCAGGTCAAGGAGATCGCGCAGGCCGCGAAGGACCACGGCACGCCGATCCGGATCGGCGTCAACGCCGGCTCGCTGGACAAGCGGATCATGGACAAGTACGGCAAGGCGACGCCGGAGGCGCTGGCCGAGTCGGCGCTGTGGGAGGCGTCGCTGTTCGCCGAGCACGACTTCCACGACATCAAGATCTCGGTGAAGCACAACGACCCGGTGGTCATGGTGCGCGCGTACGAGCTCCTGGCCGAGCAGTGCGACTACCCGCTGCACCTCGGCGTCACCGAGGCCGGCCCGGCGTTCCAGGGCACGATCAAGTCGGCGGTCGCCTTCGGTGCGCTGCTGCGCCAGGGCATCGGCGACACGATCCGCGTCTCGCTGTCCGCGCCGCCGGTCGAAGAGGTCAAGGTCGGCATCCAGATCCTGCAGTCGCTGAACCTCAAGCAGCGCAAGCTGGAGATCGTCTCCTGCCCGTCGTGCGGGCGTGCGCAGGTCGACGTCTACACGCTCGCCGAGCAGGTCACGGCCGGGCTCGAGGGCATGGAGATCCCGCTGCGCGTGGCCGTCATGGGCTGCGTCGTGAACGGCCCGGGCGAGGCCCGCGAGGCCGACCTGGGCGTCGCTTCGGGCAACGGCAAGGGCCAGATCTTCGTCAAGGGCGAGGTCATCAAGACCGTGCCCGAGCACGCGATCGTCGAGACGCTCATCGAAGAGGCCATGCGCATCGCCGAAGAGGCGGGCGAGTCCCTCGGCGAGGGCGCGCCGGTGGTCACCGCCGGCTGACCACTCCCGCTCGGAGCCCTCCTCGCCGGATCGGTGAGGAGGGCTCCGGCGCGTTTTCAGCCCTGCAGATGGTGCTGGGCGGCGTCGCGGATCTGCAGCCGCACGTTCTCGAGCGCGGCGGCGACCTCGTCGATCTGCTGCGAAGCGAGCTGGATGGCGCCCTGGATCGCGGTCGCGGTGGACGTCTCCCCGAGCAGGCCGAGCACCTGGGCCTGGAGGTCTTCGAGGTCGCTCTTCGTGGCGAGCGCGATGCCGGTCGGCACCTGGTCGGCGAGCAGCTCCAGCTGCTGCGCCTGCTCCTGGATCGTCATCGGGTGGTTCCTTCCGCGGTGGGGACGCACGTCCGTGTTATCAGACCCGGAACTGTCGGTGGTGACGTTTACCCTGGCAATCGTGAGCGTGACCTGGGCCATCCACGAACCGCACCCGGTGGTGCGGCCCCTGGTCACGCGCTACGTCGGGTACGCCCAGGACGACGTCACGCTGCCGGTCCACCGCGGGCTGCCGTCCCGGCATGTGACGCTCGTCATCAGCCTCGCCGGGCCGGTGCGGATGGGCGGGCGGAGCCTCCAGGCGCTGGTCGGCGGGCTCCATACGCAAGCGGTGCTGATCCGGCAGGACCGCGTGCAGGAGGGCATCCAGCTGGAGCTCGACCCGCTGGGCGTGCGGACGCTGTTCGGCGTCACGGCGGCGGAGCTGTCCGGCGAGGTGGCCGACCTCGCCGCATTCGGTCTCGGCTCGCTGCCGGATCGGTTGCGGGAGCTGCCGTGGCGCGAGCGGTTCGCGTTGCTGGACGACGTCCTGGCCGCCCGGGCCGTCGAGCCGGTGGTGCCGCCGCCCGAGCTGGGGGAGGCGTGGCGCCGGATGCGGGGCGCGGACGGGCAGGTGCGCGTCGCGGACCTCGCCGAGGAGGTCGGCTGGAGTCGTCGCCACCTGGGCGAGCGGTTCCGCACGGAGCTCGGCCTGGCGCCCAAGCAGGCGGCGCGGGTGCTGCGGTTCGAGCGGGCCGGGCGGCTGCTGCGGCGCGGCCGGACGGACCTGGCGGCGCTGGCCGCGGAGTGCGGGTTCTACGACCAGGCACACCTGACCAACGAGTGGCGTGCGCTGGCGGGCTGCACGCCGGGCACGTGGATCGCCGAGGAGCTCCCGTTCCTCCAAGACCAGGAGGCGGAGGTGGCGCGAAGCTGACGGCATGACTCCTGAACCGAACGTCTGGCCCGCTCTCCGGTACGACGACGCCCCGGCCGCGGTCCGCTTCCTCGTCGACGTCCTGGGCTTCATCGAGGCGCTGGTGGTGCCCGACGGCGAGCTGATCGCGCACGCCGAGCTGCGCTGGCCCGAGGGCGGCGCGGTGATGCTGGGCAGCGTCCGGCCACCGGACGGCGTCCACGACGCGATGAAGCCGGGCGCGTCCGCGGTATACGTGGTCTCGGACCGGGTGGACGAGGTGCACGCGCGGGTGAAGGCGGCGGGCGCCGAGATCACGGCCGGGCTGACGGACACCGAGTACGGCTCGCACACGTTCAGCCTGCGTGACCCGGAGGGCAACTCCTGGACGATCGGCACCTACCGCGGCGCGGCCTGACCCTGCGAAGGACGCGTCCGGGGCCTCCGGCGGCCCGGATGCGGCGTTCGCGGCTGTTCATCTCACCGTGTCGGGAGGCTTGCGTTCCGTTTAGCAGTCGAATCTGGCACCCTGGAGCCCGTGTTGCGGCTTGCAGGTGCACGGCTGCTCGATGATCGGGACTATCCGGCGGTCCGTGCCGCTCTGGCCGCGGACCCGGTGGGCAGCTGCATGGTCAGCGCCCGGGTCGAGGCCGCGGGCCTCGACCCGTGGAGGCTCGGTGGTGAGCTCTGGGCCGCCGACAGCCGTCCGGTCCGGGCCGGACGGCTCCAAGGGCTGTGCTTTTCCGGGCCGAACCTGATCCCGCTGAGGGGCAACGCGCCCGCGTTGCGCTCCTTCGCCGACCGCGCTCTGAGACGGCAGCGCACCTGCTCCTCGCTCGTCGGCCCGGCCGAACAGGTGCTCGGCCTGTGGGACGAGCTCGAAGGCGAGTGGGGCCCGGCCCGGGAGGTCCGCGACGACCAGCCGCTGATGGCCCTCGACGCCACCCCGCTCGTCGCCGCCGATCCGCTGGTGCGGCCGGTCCGGCCGGACGAGCTCGAGCGGTACCTGCCCGCGGCCGTCTCGATGTTCATCGAGGAGGTCGGCGTCGACCCGCGCAGCGGCGACGGCGGGGCCAGCTACCGGGCCCGGGTCACCGAGCTGATCGGGGCCGGTCGCGCGTTCGCCCGCTTCGAGGACGGCGAGGTCGTCTTCAAGGCCGAGATCGGCGCCATGTCGGCCACGGTCGGGCAGATCCAGGGCGTCTGGGTGCACCCCGACCGCCGCGGCGACGGGCTCGGCACCGCCGGCACCGCCGCGGTCGTGAACCGGCTCGTCCGCGGCCTCGGCCGCACCGCCAGCCTCTACGTCAACGCCTTCAACACCCCCGCCCTCGCGGCCTACCGCAAGATCGGCTTCCAGCAGGTCGGCCAGTACGCGACGGTGCTGTTCTAACCACTCTTCCGTGGCGGTGTTGCGAAGCCGTCACAACGCTCTGACCAGGCATGATCCGGCCATGAGTGCACGTCGACACCGTGCTCTCGCGGCACTGCTGCTGCTCGTCGCCGCGACCACGGCCGGGTGCTCGGGCGACGGTCCCGAGGACGCCCTCTCCGCCTTCCTGGACGCCCTCGCGTCCGGTGACGTCGCCGCCGCGGCCGCGAACACCGACTCACCCGATGCCGCCAAGACCGTGCTGAGCCAGGTCCGCGGCGTGCTCGACCCCGAGGCGCTCGACGTCGACGACGAAGAAGTGAAACAGCCGGAGGGCGACGTCGTGACCGCCGGCTACCGGCTCACCTGGCACCTCCCGCACGGCCGCACCTGGTCCTACCGCGCCGACGCCCAGTTGCGGGCGGCCGAGAGCGGCTGGCAGGTGCACTGGCAGCCGACGGTCGTGCACCCCCAGCTCGCCGTCGGCCAGACCCTCGGCATGCTGCCGCAGCTGCCCGAGACGGCGCCGGTCCTCGACCGCGACGGTGTGGCGCTGATGCGCCCGCAGACCGTGATCGGCGTGGTCGTCGACCCGCAGAAGACCGGCGACGCGACCGCGGTCGCCGGGACGCTGGCCAAGGCACTGCACCGGTACGAGCCGTCGGTCACCGGCCGGTCCGTGCTGGACGGGATGAACAAGACCAAACCCGGCGACGCCTACGCGGTGATCACCCTGCGCGCGGGCGACTACCAGCGGGTCAAGCCGGTGATCTACGACCTGCCTGGCGTCCGCTTCGCCAGCCAGGAGCGGCTGCTGCCGGTGACCCGCGGGTCCGGGCAGCAGGTCCTGCCGGGCATCCGCGCGCTGGTCGAGCAGCAGCTGGCCGGGGCGGCGGGCTGGCGGATCGTCACCCGCGACGTCACCGGGGGCGAGGCCGCCGAGCTCAAGGCCGAGCCGCCGCGGCCCGCCCCGGCTGTCACCAGCACGCTCAGCGCGAAGATCCAGGCCGCCGCCGAGAAAGCCCTCGAAACCGAGCCGTACTCCGCGGCGCTGGTCGCCATCCAGCCTTCCAGCGGGGACATCCTCGCCGTGGCCCAGAACGACGCCGCCGACGAGGAGGGCTCGCTGGCCCTGTCCGGGCGTTACCCGCCGGGGTCGACGTTCAAGATCGTGACGGCGGCGGCCGCGCTGTCGGCGGGGGAGGTCGAAGCGGGCAGCCCGGTCGACTGCCCGGGGACGACGACGATCGAAAACCGCGTCGTGCCGAACGAGGGCCGGTTCGACCTGGGCCGGGTGCCGCTGAAGACGGCGTTCGCGCGGTCCTGCAACACGACCTTCGCCCGGCTCGCCGCCGGCCTCGACAAGGCGGCGCTCACCGACACCGCCCGCTCCTTCGGCCTCGGCGCCGACTTCGTCGTCCCGGGCCTGACCACGGTCACCGGGGACGTCCCGGGCAGCGACTCGGCCGTCCAGCGGGCGGAAAACGGCTTCGGCCAGGGCCGGGTGGTGGTCAGCCCGTTCGGCATGGCGCTGGTCGCGGCCACCGTGCAGGCCGGAAAAGTGCCGTCGCCGTCGATCGTCAAGGGCTTGCCCGCGGCGACGCAGAACGTTGGCGACCCGCCGTCGCAGGAGGTCCTGGACGCGCTGCGCGGGATGATGCGGGAGGTCGTCACGGCCGGCACCGCGACCGGCCTGCGGGACATCCCTGACGTCGCGGGCAAGACCGGCACCGCCCAGTTCGGCGACGGCTCCCACTCGCACGGCTGGTTCGTCGGCTACCGCGGCGACCTGGCGTTCGCCGTGCTCCTCACCGACGCCGGGTCGTCGAAACCGGCGGTGCAGGCCGCGCACCGGTTCCTGGCGGGGATCGGCTGAGCGGACCGTCGTAAGGTGGGGGCATGTCCGTTCGTGCTCCGCTCGTTCCCGGCGTCCAGACGCCGCGCCGTGACGTCCCCAGTTCCATCGCCCGTCCCGAGTACGTGGACAAGCCGGCACCGAAGCGGGACACCGGCAACGGCGTGCGCACGCCCGAGGTGATCGAGAAGATGCGGATCGCCGGCCGCATCGCGGCCCAGGCCCTGGAAGAGGGCGGCAAGGCCGTCAAGCCGGGCGCCACCACGGACGACATCGACAAGGTGGTGCACGAGTTCCTGCTCGACCACCACGCCTACCCCTCGACGCTGGGCTACCGCCGCTTCCCGAAGTCGTGCTGCACGTCGCTCAACGAGGTGATCTGCCACGGCATCCCGGACTCGACGGTGATCGAGGACGGTGACATCTGCAACATCGACGTCACCGCCTACATCGGCGGCGTCCACGGCGACACGAACGCGACCTTCCTGGCCGGCGACGTCTCCGAGGAGGCCCGCCTGCTGGTGGAGCGCACCCGCGAGGCGACCATGCGGGCGATCAAGGCGGTCCGCCCGGGGCGTCAGCTGAACGTCATCGGCCGGGTCATCGAGTCCTACGCCAAGCGCTTCGGCTACGGCGTGGTCCGCGACTTCACCGGCCACGGCGTCGGCCCGGCGTTCCACACGCCCCCGACGGTCCTGCACTACGAAGAGCCCTCCGTCGACACGATCATCGAGGAGGGCATGACCTTCACGATCGAGCCGATGATCACGCTGGGCACCATCGACTACGACATCTGGTCGGACGACTGGACCGTCACCACGAAGGACAAGAAGTGGACGGCCCAGTTCGAGCACACCCTCGTGGTGACGGCCGACGGCAGCGAGATCCTCACGCTGCCCTGAGTCAGTGGCTGGTGGCCTTCTTGTAGCAGCGCACCGAAAGCGGCACGAAGACCACCAGCAGCAGCGCGATCCACAGCACCGAAGCCAGCACGGCGTGCTGCATCGGCCAGGCGGCGTGCACCGGCATGGCCGCGCTCGTGTTGCCGAACAGCTCCCGGGACGCCTGGGTGATCGCCGAGACCGGGTTCCAGTCCGCGATCACCCGCAGCGGGGTGGGCAGGCGGCCGCTGTCGACGAACGTGTTGGCCAGGAACGTCAGCGGGAAGATCGCCACGCTGGAGACGTTGTTGAACACCTCGGGCTTGCGGACGGCCAGGCCGAGCGTGCCCATCACCCACGACAGCGCGTAGGCGAACGCGAGCAGCAGGAGCACCCCGCCGAGCGCTTCGAACACGCCGGTGTGGACGCGCCAGCCGACCAGCAGGCCGACCAGGCCCATGATCAGCAGGCTCGTCACGTTCAGGATGAGGTCCGCGGTGGTGCGGCCGATCAGCACCGCCGCCGGGGACATCGGCAGCGATCTGAACCGGTCGATGATGCCTTTCTGCAGGTCGTCGGTCAGCCCGTAGCCGGTGACGATGCTGCCCATCGCCACCGCGAGGACGAAGATCCCCGGGAGCATGAACTCGCGGTACGACATGCCGGGGATGTCGATCACGCTGCCGAAGACGTAGCCGAAGAGCAGCACGAACATCACCGGCATGAACACGATGGACCCGAGCAGGTCCAGCGACCGGACGATCTTGATCGAGTTGCGCTTGGCGACGGTCACGCCGTCGGTGACGGCCATCTGCACCGCGTTCATCACACGGCCTCCTTCGCGGGTTCGGCCGTCTCGTGGCCGGTCAGGGTGAGGAAAACGTCGTCGAGGGTGGGACGGCGGACGCCGACGTCGCGGACGTCGACGCCTTCCGTGGCGAGGATCGCCAGTGCTTCGGTAAGCGCTTTCGCGCCGTGGGTCACGGGCACGGTGAGCCGGAACGCCTCGGCCTGCGGCTCGCCGCTGGCCAGCCGGGCCAGCGCCCGCCGGGCCACGAGGACGTCGTCGTGGGTGCCGACGGTCAGCTCGATCCGCTCGCCGCCGACCAGGTCCTTGAGCTCGTCGGCGGTGCCGCGGGCGATCACGCGCCCGTGGTCGACGACGGCGATGCTGTCGGCCAGCCGGTCCGCTTCTTCCAGGTACTGCGTGGTCAGCAGCAGCGTGGTGCCGCCCGCGACCAGCTCGGTGATGACGTCCCACAGCTCGGTGCGGGCCCGCGGGTCGAGCCCGGTCGTGGGCTCGTCGAGGAACAGCACCGGCGGGTTCGCCACGAGCGCGCCGGCCAGGTCGAGCCGGCGCCGCATGCCGCCGGAGTAGCCCTTCACCGGCCGGTCGGCGGCGTCCTCCAGGCTGAACCGGGCGAGCAGCTCGCGGCCGCGGGCCTTGGCCCGCTTGGTGCCCAGGTGGTAGAGCCGCCCGACCATCTCGAGGTTCTCCGCCCCGGTCAGTTCCTGGTCGACGGCGGCGTACTGCCCCGAAGCGCCGATGTGCGTGCGCAGTTCGTGGGCGTCCTTCACGACGTCGAACCCGGCGACGGTCGCGTGGCCCGCGTCCGGCTTCTGCAACGTCGTGAGGATCTGGACGGTGGTGGTCTTCCCGGCGCCGTTCGGCCCCAGCACCCCCAGCACCGTGCCCTCCGGTACGCGCAGCGACATCCCGTCGAGCGCGGTGACCTTCCCGTACTTCTTGACCAATCCCTCGGCCACGATGGCGTCCGGCATGGATTTCCCCTGTCTGTGTGGAGTCTTCAGGCGCGTCGGATGACGATGTCGCCGGTGTAGGTGTGGGCCTTGACCTCGACGGTCTCGGTGGTGCCGCCCGGCCCGTCGGACGGCGTGAGGGTGTTGCGCACGGACCCGGTCAGCGAGTTCAACTCGAGCCACGCGGCACTGCCTTCGCGGATGCCGACCTCGATCTCGCCGACGGCGGTCTCGAGGACGACCCGGTCGCGGATGACCTCGCCGAGCCGGATGTCACCGGCGGCGGTCTTCGCGTTGACGGCGGCGTGGGCGACGTCGACCAGGATGTCGCCGTTGGCGGTGCTGACGCGCAGGTCGCCGGTCACCTCGCCGACACGGGTTTCGCCGTTGGAGTTCTTGAGGACCGCGGTGCCGTCGATCTCGCGGATCCGCAGCTCGCCGGAGCCGGTGCCGACCTCGGCGTGCCCGGTGGCCCGGTCGACGAAGACGTCACCGGTCGCGGTGTTCGCTTCGAGCCGCGAGGTTTCGTCGAGGTGGATGTTGCCCACGGACGTCTTGAGCCGGCTGTCGCCCAGGCGGCCGGTGACGTGGAAGTCGCCCATCGCCGACGTCGCCTTGACGCGGGAGCCGGCCGGCAGCTCGACCGTGACGTGCAGCGCGCCGCCCTTGCCCCACAGTTTCGTCGTGTACTTCGGGCCCTTGACCAGCAGCTCGCCGTCGGCGAACTCGACGCGGGTCTTGGCGGCGGCTTTGACGTCCTCGTTGTCGCCGGGGTCGGCCGGCTGGACCTCGACGGTGGTCTCGGTGCGGTCGCCGGCGACGATCCGGACGTCGGCCATGCTGACGTCCAGCGTGGCCGTGATCGGCTCGGGGGTGGCGAAAACTGGCATGGCTGCGCCCTCCTGGGGTGCTTTGGGAGTGTTTTGGCTGGTCAGAACGGGCGGGTCAGCGAACCCAGCCGGTGTACTTCTCGCCGTAGACGGACCGGCGGTGCGCGGGCCGGCTCGCGTCGGCGCCGAGTGCGGTGTTCGCGGCCCGGACGAGCCAGGCGTTGATGGAGAGCCGGTCGCGGCTCGCCGCCTCCTCCACTCGCTGTTTCAGCTGGTCGGGGAGCCGCAGGTTGATCCGGGAGACGGCGCCGTCGTCGGCCTCGGGCGGCGGCGGGGCCTCCGCCGGAGCCGGTTCGGGCGCCGTGGGCACGGAAACCGCGAACTCCGCTTCGCGGCGGCGAAGGCGTACTTCGACGGATCCGGGAGCGAGGTCGCGGGTGATCTCGTCGGCCGCGGCCGACAGCGCGTCGAGCAGGGTGAGCCGGATGGCGGACTCCAGCGGGGAGGCCAGCCGCTCGGCCAGGGTGACAGCGTCCTCGCCGGCCGCCTCGGCGGCTACCGCGAACTCGCGGCGGAGGCTGTCCACGAAGGGTGTCAGGTCCATGGCACAAATATGGCACCACGGTGGTGCCACAACAACCCTGAAATGGCACCCTTAGGGGTCATCGATCGATAAAAAAGCAGGTCAGGCCCGTTCGATGCGCTCCAGAAGTTCGTCGAGGAACCCGCAGGCCTCGGCGGCCGCGCGGTCCGGGTCGCGGTCGGCGATGGCCTCGGCGAGACCTTCGTGCCCGATTTCCGGCACGTGGTCCGCGCCCGGCGCGATGCTGGACGTCGTCGCGATGCTCGCCGCGATGACCTCGGTCAGCCCGCGGTAGAGCTCGGTGAGCAGCCGGTTGTGCCCGGCGGCGACCACCGCGCAGTGGAACTCGGCGTCCGTGCGGGCGAAGTCCTGCCACTGGCCGGCTCGCAGGTCGGTTTCGCGGCGCGCGAGCAGGGCACGCAGCTCGGCGACCTCGTCTTCGGTCCGCTCGACGGCCGCGAGCCGGGCGCCTTCGACTTCGAGGGTGCGCCGGACCTGCAGGACTTCACGCAGTTCCGTGCCGCAGAGCCGGCGGATCGCGCCGGACACCTCGCTCGTGGCGCGCACGTAGGTGCCGTCGCCCTGCCGGACCTCCAGGAGCCCGGTGTGCGCGAGCGCGCGCACGGCTTCGCGGACGGTGTTGCGCCCGACGCCGAGCTGCTCGACGAGCTCGGCCTCGGTCGGGATGCGTTCGCCGATCGGCCATTCGCCCTGCGTGACCGCGGTCCGCAGCTGGTCGATGACCTGGTCGACGAGGCCTGCTCGGCGCGTGGTGGCCAGAGGCACAGGATTATCCCTTCATCCAATCATCCTACGTATGCGATAGTAGCGCCATGCCCGTCGAACACCGTGAACCCGAACTGGACGGCGCCATCGAAGTCCGGACGCCCGGCGTGGTCGCCGCCGGCGCGCTGCTCGCGGTCGCGGTGGTGCTGACCGCCCTCAACTTGCGTCCGGCGATCACCGGCGTCGGGCCGATGCTCGCCGAAATGCGCCAGGACCTGGGCACTTCGGTCGTCTGGGCCGGGCTGCTCACGACGTTGCCGACGCTCTGCTTCGCCGGCGCCGGGCTCGCCGCGCCACTGCTGGCGCGCCGGGCCGGGATCGGCGCCGCCATCGCGATCGCGTTGGTCGCCCTCGCCGCCGGGCTCGTGCTGCGCGTGCTCGACGGCCCGGCCGTGGTGCTCGGCGGGACGCTGGTCGCGACCGCCGGGATCGCCCTGATCAACGTGCTGATCCCGGTCGTCATCAAGGACTCCTTCCCGGCTCGGATCGGCGTGCTGACCGGCGTCTACACCGCCGCGCTGCAGGGCGGCGGCGCGCTCGGGTCGGCGGTGACCCCGCGGCTGGGCGACACCCTCGGCGGCTGGCGCCCGGCGCTGGGTGGCTGGGCGGTGCTCGCCGTCGTCGCGCTGCTGGCCTGGATCTTCGCAGCCCGCGGCACCGGCCGGGCCCCGCGGCCCGCCGAAGGCGCCGAGGGCGGCCGGTCGCTGCTGCGCAACCGGCTGGCCTGGATCGTCACCGGGTTCTTCGGCCTGCAGGCGTTCTACGCCTACGCGGCGATGGGCTGGTTCCCGCAGGTGCTGATGGACGCGGGCGTCCCGCGCGAGGACGCCGGGCTGCTGTTCGGCCTGGTCTCGCTGATCGCCGTGCCGATCAGCCTCGTCGTCGCGCCGATGGCGGCCCGGCAGCGCGGGCAGAGCCCGTGGATCGTCGGGCTCGGCGTCTTCGGTGTCGCCGGGACCATCGGGCTGATGCTCGCGCCGTCGTGGTCACCGCTGCTCTGGAGCATCCTCGTCGGGCTCGGGATGAGCACGTTCTCGCTGGCCCTGACCGTGATCGCGTTGCGCGCGCGGACCGGCGCCGACACCGCCCGGCTGTCCGGGATGGCGCAGGGCTTCGGCTACCTGTTCGCCGCGCTCGGGCCGTTCTTGTTCGGCCTGCTGCACGACCTCGCGGGCGGCTGGACCGTGCCGCTGGCGATGCTGCTCGGCCTGCTCGTGGTCCAGCTGGCGTTCGGCGCCCTCGCCGGCCGCCACCGCTTCGTCTGATTCTTGATTGTTAACGGCTTTCGCCCCGGTTGCCGCGACTTAAGATCACCGGGTGGCCGTGCCGGTGCCCGACCTCGGGACGTTGCTGCGCGAGGGCCCCTTCGACGCGGCTCTGCGCGCGGCCATCCGCGCCCGCGGGCTGAGCCTCGACCGGCTCCGCGAGCACCTGCGCACCCGCGGTGTCTCGGTCACGACGGCGACCCTGAGCTACTGGCAGTCCGGCCGCAGCCGTCCCCGGCGGCGTGACTCGGTGCACGGGCTGCGGCAGCTCGAAGCCGTCCTCGAGGTGCCGGCGGGCTCGCTGGTCGCGCTGCTCGGCCCGCCGCGGGCCGGCCGGTCCGCGCCC